>CBDVBU010000093.1:0-10115 GCA_965372295.1 uncultured Phycisphaerae bacterium | reverse complement strand
ATTTCGACCACCCAGAAGCCGTTGGCCTGCATACCGTTGCGGACGGCGCCCTGGTTCCACGGCACTTTCGGAGTGTGCCAATCGTGGGACATCAGCCGAGTAGGATTCTGTTTATCCGAACCGATAACGATCTCGCAATATTGATCGAAGCTCTTTGACAAATCGGCCCACCACAGTTCGTAAGACCGCCGCAATTCCTCAACAACCTCGGGTTTCGCATCGGCGATGTCATTCTTCTGAGCGGGATCGGCCTGGATATCGTACAGCTCTTTACCGTTTATCAGTCGCCAACGTTGGGTCATCACCGCGCTCTTTCGCCACTTCTCCGGATGCTCGATCCGCTGGGAATGCACCAGCAGTGTGCGGTCGGGCCAGCGAGCCGCTTCGTCCCTGAATAGTGGTGCGAGGCTGGCGCCATCGAACTTTACGCCGCTCGGTCGTTTTAGGCCGCATAAATCTATGAGTGTCGGCAGCACATCGATATGCGCCGAAAGCCGGTCAACATCGCCGGGGCCTTTCAACCCGCCGGCGGGCCAGCGGACAAAAAACGGCACGCGATGCCCGCCCTCGTACTCGGAGCCTTTTCTGCCTCGCATACCTCCGGCGTGACCTCCCGAGGTTCCATTGTCGGTCATAAAGATCAAAATCGTGTTCTCCTCCAGGCCCAGCTCTTTAAGCCGGCGCATCAGTCGGCCCATATTCTCATCGATATTTGTAATCATCCCATAGAAGTTGGCTTGATTGCCTTTGACACCTTTATCTCTGTACTGTTTGCTGTACTTGTCAGCCACGTTATACGGCCCGTGCGGAGCGTTAGTCGGCACGTAGCAAAAGAACGGACGATTCCTATTGGCTTCGATGAATTTCAAAGCCCCGTCGAACCAGATATCCGTACAGTACCCCTTGAACTTCTTCGGCTTGCCGTTATGAAAGTACGTATCGTCAAAGTAATCATTGCCCCAGTAGTCAGGCCCCTGCCCGACACCGCCCCCGCCATGAATCAGTACCTCCTGAAAGCCCCGGTCCTGCGGCCTGTACGGATAATTATCGCCCATGTGCCATTTGCCGAAGATCGCAGTGTAATAACCGCTCGCAGAGAAAACGTCGGCCATTGTCACCTCATTCCTGCCCAGCAGCGACCGGCCCATAATCGTATGCCAGACGCCGGTACGCGATGAGTAGTGCCCCGTCAACAGCGCCGAACGCGTTGGCGCACAGGTCGGATCAACGTGAAAATCGGTTAGCCGGACACTCTGAGCGTGCAGCTTATCCAGGTTTGGTGTCACAATAACATCGTTGCCGTGACAGCCGAGGTCGCCGTAACCCTGATCATCGGTCATTACCAGGATTACGTTCGGCTGGTTTTTCTGGGATTCTCCCCGCGTGACAGCCCCAAGCGCAGCTTGGGGATGGTCAACTTTAGAGAAACCATCCCCAAAGCCTGCGGCTTTGAGGCTGCCACCCACAGAGATGGTTCCCACCGAAACCGCTGCAAAACCGACAGTTTCAAGAAAACTCCGGCGAGTTAGCCGGACGTCTGTTTCCCGACGTCTTTTCGGAAATTCTTTTCTTGTCGGACTGACCATTTCTTTGCCTCCTTATTGTCAACTATTCTGCACAGGCCCTAAAGAAAATTGTGTAAAATCACCCGGACTGAATTGCTCTATCAGCGAATGAATATCATCGACAGTGACAGCCTTGATCGCATCGACGTCGTCTTCAATCGTTCGATACTCCTGCAAATATGTCCAGTTAAAACCAAGATCAACCAGTCGGCCCATCGGCAGCTCATTTTTGATCACCAAAGCGCTCAATATCTTGTTCTTTGCCGTTCTCAATTCGTCTTCGGTAATGCCGCTCTTCGCCAAATCGTCAAAAATGCTCCTGACGATATCGAGCACCTTAGTGACATTTTCACTGCTGCAGCGGATATAACTGCAAAACACCCCCGTACCGTCCATCGCTCCGAATTGCATTGAGGCGGCTTCCGCCAATGCCTTGTCCACCAGCTCCCAGAAAAATCGCGATCCGACGTCGTCTCCGATAATCGTTCCTAAAAGCGAAGCGGCAAATCTCCTCGGGTCCTGAGCGGACACACCCGCACTCATCAGGCATATATGTTCGCGTGCCAGATTTGCCTTTTCAAGCCGTTCTTTCTTCCTGCTGCCCTCGCTGTGACCAAGTTTCCGTTCGACGGCCTGCTGCTGCCAGGCGCTGCAGGAATTTGACGCTAAGGAGCAGATTTGGTCCCAGTTAAAATTCCCCGCGCAGGCCAGGACGATATTGTTCGGCGCGTAACGCTTTGCAAAATAGCCCCTCATCTGTTCGGCGGTTAAATTGTCGATGCTCTCTTCGCTACCCAGAACGCTGTTACCGCAGGGATGCCCATCGAAGTGCAGAGTCCTGCATTGGTCCATCACATCGAAGCTCGGCAGGTCTTTATACATCGCAATTTCTTCTTTGATGACGTTCTTCTCAATATTGAAATCCCCGTCTCTCAGAGCCGGCCTCATCAATTGCGTCCACAGTCCCGTCACCTCGGCCATATATTCCGGAAGAACGGCGGCATAATAAACGGTACATTCCTCACTGGTAAAAGCGTTGAATTGCGCCCCTGTCCTGTCGAATGCCTCGTTCACTTGAAGCGCACTGAGCTTTTCCGTGCCTTTGAACAGCATGTGTTCCATGAAATGCGATACGCCGTTTATCTGTTCGGTCTCGTCACGTGAACCGGTCTTGACAAAAAAACCAACCGCCGCCGATTTGGCTGATTTGTTAATCTCGCCAATAATAACTAAGCCGTTTTCTAATTTCTCGCTCTTAAATTCCATACATCTTCCTACTGTACGTTAACTTGCTTAGGGCCGATTGTCACCACCGTAAATTCCCTGAACGGATTGGCTCTGAGAAACGCCAGAACCGAATCAACACTGGTTGCCTCGATCTTGTTCTTGATTTCATCCAGGCTGCGAACTCTGCCCAACATATAATAATCGCTTCCAATCGCGCCGGCCCGGCTGCTGGACGATTCGCTCTGCAGGATCAGCGAGCTTTTCAATCCCACTTTAGCCCGGGCGATTTCATCTTCAGTGACTCCTTCGCCGAGCCGGTTAAATTCACCGATGACACAGTCGAGTGTGTCCTGTGCCTTGTCCGGCGTCGTGCCCGCGTAGCACATAATACCGGCCGCTTCCTTCAGGCCATGATATCTCGCCCCGATTGCGTAGCACAGACCTCGCTTTTCTCTGACCTCCGTGAATAATCTGGCGCTCATTCCACCTGAGAGAACCGATATCGCGATCCTGGCATTGTAATAGTCCTCGTCGGTCGGCTTGACCGTTCCGGTCATCAGGCCAATGTGCACCTGCGCGCCGTCATTATCGATATGCGTGTATTTTCCCTGCCTCGAACCTAATATTGCTGATTCGCCGCCCTCTTGTGCCTCTGGCTCAAACAATCTCTCTATCTGTTGACAAACGGCATCGAAGTCGTATTTACCCGCGACCGAAAAAATCGTCTGCGAAAGATTGAATTTATCTTTGATGATCTGCCCTGATATCTGAGCCGTTAAAGCCTTCAATTCTGCGATATCTCCAACCGTGCTGCGTCCCAGGGGACTCGGATAAAATTGCTCTCGCAACTTGAGCATTACCTTATGCCGAGGATCATCGTCTAAAGACAATACATCATCAATCGCCAGTTGCCTTGCTAATTCGAATTGGTCGTCCTTCAGACTGGGTTTAAGTATGATATCCGCATACAAATCCAACGCTTCGGCCAGATTTCCAGCTTCCAATGCCGCACCGATGGCAATATTAGAACTGCCGACCGACCGGCCGCGTACCAGCCCCAGCCCATCTATTGCATCACTGAGCTGCCTGCTGTCTTTATCGCCGGCCCCTCTGAAAATCCAGTCGGCAATCACATTTCCGGCCCCGCAGCAACCATCCGGCAGGCGCGCCGCCCCGGCAGGCAACATAAAACCAAACGCCACCGACTCGACCGCTTCCATAGGCTCGCCAAGAAGGACCATCCCGTTCTTTAACGTGTATTTATCAAACCTCTCTGCCATCACTAGCCCTTTTGTCATTCCCTCGCCCCTTTTGTCATTCCCTCGAAAGCGGGAATCTATATATTTATAAAACGAGGCCGGATTCTACCAGCAAACGGATTCGCTTTCAACTGCAAAATTGATACGATGTGAATCAATAAGATATCGAGGCGTAATTGATCCCGGACACCGTCGTCACAGGTTGACAAGTAGTGTATAAGCCCCCTTGTTATGGGTATCGTCGCAGCGGAATTTCGACCGCAGGAATGTATCGATGTGAATGACCTGCACTGCAGAAGCATAGCGCTCAAAGATCGCCCTGGTCTCAGCCATGCTAAGGTAGTTCCAGTGATAGTGGCCAACGGCTTGAACGATATGTCGCTCGCCATAGTACATATTGAAAAATCCGGCACAAATATTCTTTCGCGTGACGCGGCATATTTCTGCTATTGCCGCTTCCATCGCCTCAATCGATAAATGCTCGAACAAATCGTGCAGAAAACAGTAATCGAACGCTTCATCCTCAGCCTCAATCTTAAGCGCATTGCCGACTTCGAAGTGAGCCATCGAAAACATTTGTTTTGCGTTGCGGATGTTCTTCTCGCACAGATCGAATCCCATATAGTCAATCAGATTCGCGATGCCGAAGGCTTCGATGAACCGGTAGTCATTGGCCGAGCCGCACGCCAGCTCCAGTACAGACATACGCGGAGGTTGCTCACCGGCCAATGCCTCACGCCATATCATTTGAAAGGTTGACATCAGATATTCGGGGATCGGTACTTCAGTTGTCTCAACCGGCGTCCAACAGAATAAATCGCAAATATAATTCGGCAGCGCCAAAGCAGCAAAGGTCTCCGATATATACGGCGGGATTTCCAAACCCTCGGCCTCATCTTCCCCTGCCAGCAGCGCATCGAGCACAGCATGCAACTGGCCGGCCCTGATGGATTTGTTAAGCAGCCCAATCAGCCAGTTCATCACAAGGCCGAACCGCAACTCATGCTCCATCAGGGCCTCAAATCGCCTGCTAAACAGACGTTCGATAAGGAAGTGCCGCGTAAGAATGCTCTGGACATTGATACGCGGGTCTTCTACATCCCGGACAAGATAATCGCGCAAAGTAGCCCGGTCGTATCGCATCCAGGATTTTTTTAGGCGTTCCGTTTCCAGTTTGAAGCGATCTTCCAGCATGCCCGACCTGCCCAACAAGTCTCGATAGTAACGATCAACAATAATATGACGACTTGAATGACAGTTTTGACATAAAGAAAATCGAATCTTCCCGCCAGATTCAATTTCTGCTCTGAAAATAAAAAAACACCGCCGAGCGAAATCGTCCGGCAGCGCTTGTAAATGAAAGATGCGCCGATGAGTGTGAGTCTCTTAGCTATTCTTCTATCACTGTAGCTCCTTCAGGAATCTCAAACTCAAATATGTCATCGGGAAGTTTTTCGGAAAAAATAATTCTTTCGAAATTCATAGAAGGAGTACCTTCACGACGGGTGTTATGCCATCCCTTGGCACACACAGGCAAATTTGTCTCCAGGTCAATCTCCAGCCACCAGGACTGGCCCTGGGATGGATTGGACAAGGTGATAAATGCGCAATCTCGACCGGTTACTGCGTCTTTGCCGTACATAACCTGCCAATCCTGCATAAACTCCTGTACTTTCAACAGGTAGTCGCCGCAAGGCCAGATACTCATTTCAATGCCACGACCCGACTGAACCCGGACAGTGTTGTTCTTTGGATCGTATCTGTAAGTCATACTGTTGCAGACACTCCAAACCGTTCCATCGCCTGCTTCAATTCTGTAATTCTCTGATCTGGTTCTTTCTTCATTTGCCTGCATCCAGAATTCTACAGACATGTTTTCACCGCCCCGGAGTACCAAATCATCCCCGCGAGAAATCTTTTCGATTGGCACACCAAAAACACCGCTCAAATAGATACCGTTGAACTGGTTGAGCGCTTTGACAGTATCCTCAATAGCCCAGGCGGGTGTTACAGTTCTATCCAGGATTGTTACTGTTAGTACAACAGCAACAATTATCACTGCTGCTGTGGCTAATTTTGTCATATTACTTTTCATAATTATTCTCCAAATCTTTAAGGGTTGTTGTTTGTGCCGAGGCTGCTTTGTGAGAACACGAAGAAGGTCATGTTCGAGCTTATTCCGGTGGTCAGAGTCAGGTGTATCGTCAAATTTGATAGTACTAACGAAATCTTTAAATTGTTTTTCGTTATCGTTCATTTTCATTTACCTCTGATTTCCCCATGAACTCTGTGGCTAAAGTCCTTCGCAACTTGGCTAATGCCCTTGCTAACTGGCTGCGAACGGTGCCGGGACTGCTGCCCAATACCTCGGCAATCTCAATCAATTTCAAATTCTCAAAGAAACGTAATGTGATGATAGTCTGGTATCGCGGCTTCAAAGCCAGCATGGCTTCTTCCAAAAGAGCTAGCTTCTCAGGCGATTCTTCGCAATCGGCAACCCCACTGCTGGCTTGCTCGCAAGCGGCCCTAAGCAAGACGTTACGACGATTCATTCGTCTCAAATGGTGATTGACGGCATTGGTTGCGATTTTATATAACCAGTTGCGAAACTGTGCTTCTGTGCCTCTGAAACGATGAAAATTCTCAACCATTTTGAGAAATACTTCGGAAGTAACATCCTCGGCCGCGGCCCGGTCAAACAGTCTGTGTACGCAGTATCGGAATATCGTGTCGTAATGCCTGCGATACAACTGCACAAAGGCTGCTCTATCGATTCGTGCCTGAATTACCAATCCGCTGTTGTTATCCACGTCTGCTGCACTCCGGAGTTTACGTGCCTCAACTATCATCATCATTATAAATGCGCAACGGGCAAAAACGTGGCAAAAAATATTAAAAATCAAACTGCAAAAAGTAAAATTACATATTAAAATGCAAAATATGGATGCTATGAACAAACGATACGGCTTGATATTTGACGTTGACGGCGTGATTGCCGATACCGAGGCGGTCAACGCTACTGCTTCGATTAAGGTTTTCGCCGATCTGTTCGGCGTCGAAGGCGTTTTGCGTGAGGATTTTGAAGCAGGCCTCGGCAGAGGGGCGGAAGAATACGTCAAAGCCGCCGCCCAAGTTCACGGCCTGGAGCTAACAGACGAGCAAGTCGAGCAGGCAACTCAACTCCGGCAGGAATACTTCCTCAATATCCTTACTAAAGAGCCGCTGCCCCCTTTCCCCGGCGTATTGGAACTGATGGATGAGGCGATGCAAAGAGAAGATTTTCACATCGCGATTGCGACGTCCGGCACGCTTGAAAAATCCCGTGCCGTCCTGAACGCCGTCGGAGTTCCATACCGGAAGATGGTTTATATAAACGGTAATGACGTTAAGCATAAAAAGCCCGATCCCGAGCTTTTCCTGATTGCCGCTCAACAAATAGGAATCGAGCCGGCACATTGTGTTGTCATCGAGGACGCTCCCAACGGCGTGCAGGCCGCCAAAGCAGCCGGGGCAAAATGTATTGCCGTCACTAATTCCACTACCGCCGCCAAGCTCGGCGAGGCTGACCTGATATGCGATTCACTGGAGCAAATCAGCATCGAGACAATTCGAAAGCTCATTAACTAACCTACCATCGCAAGTGTGCCACGTTGTTTAGAGGATGTCATACATTTTTTATTACCGACCCTATTGACTTTCGGCTAATACCGTGTTATCATTTATATATATGCGAGACATAAGAGAATCATATGAACGGATTGGTGATAACGAAGGACGGTTCGACATCGAGTTCTGGCAAGGGCAGGGAGATCAAGCCATTTTCAACGCAGCACTCGACATGATATTGGATTATTTAATAATCAGGCACGGACATGCTGACAAGCCCAGACTTCAAAGAACTGTTGAGTCTTTTGGAAAAGTATAAGGTCCGCTATCTCGTGGTCGGCGGTTATGCGGTCATGAAGTACACCGAGCCACGTTTCACAAAAGACCTGGACCTATGGATCTCCACAGATAAGAAGAACTCAAAGGCGGTTTATACAGCGCTGAAGGAATTTGGCGCACCCCTCAAGGACCTGGTTCCGGCCGATTTCACCCAGAAGGGTTATTTCTACCAGATGGGGAATCCGCCATTTCGGCTGGACGTTATGATGTCTATACCTGGAGTAACTTTCGAAACAGCATGGGCAAATCGGGAAAAGGTACAGTTAGAGGGATTTGTCATTCCGTTCATATCGAAAGCGGATTTGATAAAAGCAAAAGAAACCAGCGCCAGAGATCAAGATTTAATAGATGCCAAGAAGCTCAGAAAAGCCAACAATTGAATCCGGCCCGCCGCGGCGTGGCCAATCTGCTATCATGGTTGCTTTACTCTGAGTTCTATGTGAACCAATATAAACAATGTTAAGTCTTATCAGATAGATCAATAATGACAAAGAGAACTATCAGGAAATGGTTTATCGGGGCAATTATTGCCTTCGTTATTCTTCTTATTGTTGGAGTTCTTATCAGCATTTTCGATTGTTCTAAAGATCGGATTGTTTTTTCAACTTTCAAGGACCTCATGCCGCTTTTTCTTGGTATCACGGTTGTATGGTTAGGTTACTGTGTTCAGCGAAGAAATGCCTATCAGCAACAATTGAGATCCTTATGGTCAAAACTTGTTGAGGCTGTTCACTATGCAATCCAATACTCCTGTCTTGACAGCCCAACTCAGGAGCAATATCGAACCGTATTAACCAAATTGAGCGTAGCCATAGATGAAATACGAGGGGTATTCTGTAATCTTAGAGAAACAGATACCAATGTTGGATTATATCCATTTGAACCGATAAAAGATATGTACGGTCTTATAGAGGACTTGGATTTCGGTGACAGCCATAAATCATGCAACTCTAAGAAATGCTATGATCAAATATTTGCCTTATGGAAAGATGTAAGAAAAGAGATTTTAAAAGAATTCGATCGTGAGATACCCACATTCTCCCACAGTCATTGGGAGGACTTATCGAAGGGTAGAGTATATAACCAACATCAAATTCCCAAAAAATCGACCTAATTATTTGCTCCACCGAATGCGGCTGATGCTGTGCCATAGTGAGCTTTGCGTTATTACCTTAGCGTTCAGGATGGATTGGTGATAGGATGATCAATTCGCAGGCTACATGGCGTCGTGGGCGAGGTCGATCACAGTTGTGGAGGGGAGTCTCCGCGTAATAATTTCTGCTGCCAGATTAACCCACATCTTACAGGCATCCAGGATAACGCTGTCACTGCTGGCGACAATGAGGTCGGTTTTTTTCAACTCGGCATCGGGGCTTAGCAAAAGTTCAATCTCCCAGTCCCAATTGCTTTGCTGGGCCAGTTCACGAATGAGCGTTTTAAGCCGGCCGCTGTTGGAAACCGGGCTATCCAGCAGCCACAATACATTGCTTACATCAAGCTCCTGCAGGAACTCTGCGATCATCCGCACCGCCGGGATGGTCTCGGTGACTTTGCGATAGGTTCCGTGAATACTTGCCAAATCCCGGAAGCAGCCGTCCCTTCCGGCGAAAATCACGCCGCCGCTCATCGCCGCTTCGACGGTAATCAGCACATTGTAACCATCGACGGCGACAGATTGATCCGCAAGATTCTTCGCTTCGATGCGATGCTCGCTTCGTGACGCGAGTTGCTGGTCGGAGCAGGCGCTGCGCATCACGGCCAGCCTTTGCCGTTCCGTGAGCGAAAATTTATCACAGACCAGCTTCAGGGCGCTCTTTGCCGCGTAGCCTTTCGTCAGCAGCAGCGAAAAATCGGCCAGGGCCGACCGTAAATCCGAAATTGCTTCGGGAGCAAATAACTTCTCATCCGCCGGATGCGGCCCTCTGTGTGTTCGCTTGTCAGGCATATTTCATTGACTATTTACTAATGACTATTTATTATTGTCTGAAGTGCCTAGTTTTTTTGTGGGCAGCCAATTATAGAATCAATAGTAAATTGTAAATAGTAAATAGTCAATATCAATGCCGAGCCATAATTTAGCACATATAAAAATAGATGACATGGACATCATCGGCTACTC
>CBDVBU010000092.1:0-10142 GCA_965372295.1 uncultured Phycisphaerae bacterium | reverse complement strand
TCACGGTTATCTTATTTGTCCTAATTACTGGTTATAGCTTTGCCTGATGCACATTTGATAAGACATCTTCATCTTCGGACCCTTTCAAAACCTCCTTGGCCCATAATGCGGAGGTTCCTGGCCCAGTTCGTAGCAGCCCAGGTCCGGTGCTTTTCCGGCAAAACCTTCGGTGATTTGCGGCATAGCGATGCCGGCATCGACTACATTGGCGTTTTTCTTCAGCCGTAGGTTGTAATCGCCGGGTTCGCACGTCCTTCCTTTTTCCGGCGGTCCGGCGTTGACGAAGATGTCGTAGTCTGCCAGGATGCCGTGCTCCTCGAGTCCCGTAGCCTTGAAGAACTCTTCAATCGATTTGTATCTGCCGACATTTCCATTGTGGCTTGTCCACTTGAGCAACCGATTGGGTTCGTTGCGACGGTACGCGTTGTAATCCATCGTGCTGTAGACCGTTGGCGAGCCGGACTCCATTGCATATCCATCGCCGCCCATGAAAAGGTTGTTTCTGAAGTGACCGTTTTGCCAGATAGCTGGTGGACGGAAACCTTGTCCCGCACAACATGATGTGTTGTTGTATGCCTCGATGCCGGCAGGATAGTTGTTCAGCTTATAGCTGAGGCTGGTGATTGCGTACAGTTCGTTGCGGATCAGGTAGACAGGGCCGCCGTAAAACGGTTGAGTTGACATGCCGGTGTGCGCGTTATAGCAGCGGTTGCGATAAAACCGCACGTTGTGGCAGCCGTAGTCCGCCTCGAAAGTGTCGTCCTGCGCCCAGGAGAGGTCGTTATTATAGAAGTCGATATTAACGCAGTGCTTCGTTACATCATCGACCGGCGGCCCAAAGTTGTAGATCGCGGCTGAATCGCTGAATCTCGTAATGCGGTTGTAGCATATCACGTGGCCGCGTCCGTAGATGTTAACACCGGTGTGGCCGGGACTCATATATGTCTTCGATGGTCGGGGATACCATGTTGTATTGATGCCGACGATCTCGTTGTCCGAGATGTACCAGTCCCTGGAATTCTCGCAGCCGGTGTTAATTCCATATACCACGTTGTGGATCCTGCATCCTCGGACGACAAGGCCCTGGGAACCGCCCGGTTTTGCAGCGTAGATAGCCATCTGGGCATTGCGGAAGGTCAGTCTTTCGAAATGCACATGATGCGTTCCGTTGAGCGTCACGATCCTTGACTTGCTGTTGACTCCCTGGCCTTCCAGGACAGCCTTACCGTTGGCCGGACCGCGAAAAACGATAGGTTTCTTGGCTGTGCCGGATTTCTTCAGATCAAACGGTCCCTTATAGATGCCTGCTCGCAGTAGAATCACATCGCCGGGCTCCGCTTCCTCAATGGCAGCCATGAGTCCCTTCTCGGTGGTGGCCGTTATCGTTCGTCCGCCTTCGAAAGCCTTGGGCTCAGCCCGCGTCCCAGCAGTGACGATTTTAGGCTCTGCCGGCGCGCCGCCATCCGGATCGAACATGGTGAATCGCACTTCGTACTCCGTCGCCTGTTCCAGGAACAACACGCTGCCGGCGAACAGGTTGCCTGTGCGGTACGGCCCGTATTTCTGGTTCGAGACCTCATGATGAACACGCAGCATTGGCAGGGCGTTCTTCCATCGTATATGCCCCTTTTTCCTGAACGCAACAGTGACCGATGCGTTCCGGTTGTTGTCACCCTCGATATACCACCGGAAGCCCAGATTCTCTATTGTTGGAGGATCAATAATGAATCGCTTCGGCACGATCTCGTCCGTTTGCGGACGCACTTCAAAGCCGACAGGTGCTTTCTGTTGCGGGCGTGATTGAGCAAATACGGCCAGCGCGATCAGCGGCAAAACAGCCGCGGCCGTCATAAGCCTGGTAAAACATATCCGTGTCTCTTTCATTGTTTTCTATTCCTCTCTGGAAATAGGAATCTGCTTATGACTTCATTCGCCAAAAAATCTTTCTGTGAGAGCACTCCACATATTCTACAATAAATATCGCTTACTGTATGCCCTCAACCGATTGGATTATTTATTCTATCTTTGCCTTGGCCTGCTCATAAGTCATAGCCCCATATATCCTTGATGCTATTCCCACTTGCTTTTGGATGCTCGACGCCAAGTCCCTGTCGATCCTCCTTCCCTCACCCATTCTCCTGATATGTCCACCCAATGGCCCATCAGTGTTGAACGTCACTTCCCATGTCGCATTCCCCACTCCCAGCCTCAAGCTACAAGCGTCACCTTCCTCAATCAGTTCGGTCTTGTCCATCTTCTCGAGTTCTTGTCCTCCAATCTGTATCACATGAAGGAACACGTCTTTCTTCCTCGCTCGCCCCGGTGTGACCTCAACTCGCCACTGCCCCATAAGAGCGAGATTTTTCTCCGTCAATCCATCCCGTACGATGTCCCAGTTTTTCCCCGCTGCCCAGAACTCCTTGCCCGGTCCTCCGACTGTCTGCAAAACAGCATCCTTCGGCAAAATCGTTTTGCATAACATTCTGCCTTTGTTGTGTTCGGCCTTAGTTATCTTGCCGCTTATATTCGGCTTGTGGGCCGTATGCAGGAGCCAGTCCTTCCGGTAGTTCACATCCGTTGACACTACTCGATCAAAAACTACGAAATGATTCGGAATCAGAAACACAATCTGCCGCGTCACCAGAGTACATTTCTCCCCCAAATACGGTTGTCCGGCCTTTTTGACTCCGCCGTGCTGATAACACGCCGTCGCATCCCCTGCAACATAAACATAGTCGTCGTTCGTCTCAAAGGCCTTGACCACCGAACCGAGCTGTTTATGTTGTCCACCGTGATTACCGACAACCGTGCCTCCCCAGTACCGTGCCGGAGGCTCGCTCGGCTGATGAATTACGACACAGTTGTGCGCAACCGTCTGGGCATAGTAGTTTGCAAGATGTTCGCCGTTGTCAAACTCCTTGTAACGTGTCCCTGAGTCCAGGGATAGAAAGCCCTTGTGATAGATTACGAAGTTCAAGGCGTCATAATGCCTATGCTGCTCCAGTATCCCGCCGCACGAGAACATGCAGTATGTATCATCATAATCTATTCCGCTCCGCATGATGATTTGCCCCATATTCTCGAAGTGCCTTGCCTTCGGCAGTCCTTGCGGCTCGAAGGCATTCGGAGAATTACCAAGATTCGTTAGCAGAAAAGGATAAATGAACCAACTACTGCCGTATCGTTTTCGAGGCAACAAGTCTTGTACGTATTTGGCCAGGGCCGCCTCCTTCGGCCTTTGCTTACCGTAGAGATGTCGAATGTTCGCCATGTGTGTATACAATTGGCTTGTTGGCATTGCGTTCTTCGTGTGGGGCCGATCGCCATACCCGAACTCCAGAGGGCCGCCGTCGGCTTCTATCCAGTTCCATATGATGTAATTTGCCAGCCATGCGCTATGCGGCCAGTCGGGTGCGATATTCTCTCCGGTTGCCGAGAGCCATGTATAGAAGAAGTTCTGCTCCGACCACGGATATGCTCCCAAGACATATCCGAGTGTCGCCGATGCCCCGCCACCGTCGTCACCGCAGGCTTTGCGGCGGTGGTCCAGCAACTTCATGTTCTCATTCCGTCCCCACAGAAGCCATTCGTTTACCTTGTCTTGCTCTATCCCGGTCCCGAAAGCCGTGCATCCTATGAACCACTGGCAGTTCTTCACACCGTAAAACCCGCTACTGTACCCGCTCATGTTCTCTCTATAGATAGTCGGCCTGGCCTTCAGTACCTTGTCAACGGCCTTCACCAGTCTCGACATGTAATCCTGCCTCTCCGTCTCCGACAAAGCCTCATAAAGCCAGTCCCAAGCCAACGTAGCATGAACCCGCGAAGTCGAGTACCAGTTCACGCTCTTTCTTTGACTAAAGCACTCATCATAAAACCGCAGAGACGCGTCCAGACATTTCTTCGAAAGTTCGAGATACTGTGGCTCGGCGGTCATCCGATACACAAACGCCGACCACGCTGCTTCCTGGCCGTATTCCCTTGCATCGAGCACATCCTTGCCACTCGTACTCCTGATGAGACGGTCCACACGCCCCTTGATATAAAGATACCACTGCTGTTCTGGCCCGAGTGCACGCTGGCGCACAGCCGGCCATGTCTGCGAATTGAAAAACAGTCTCGGATGGCCCTTGCGAATCTTCTCTACCCACCCTGGCAGTTCCCCCGCCACACATTCGACGTGAAATGTATTGCCCGCAGTTAAAAAGAAGACCATCAATATTGTGAATATGTGTGCTGACCATGTGGGCCTTGTTTGGATATGTCCTTTTAGCTTTCTCATGTGTATTGCCTCCGAATGAGTCTGCTCTGATTCGAAAGATTCCATCTCTTGCGCCCGTAGTCCATAGAGCGCACAACGGTACATTATTCTACTTCATTAGCAGATTCTCAACAAGCGCAAATTGGAGGTTGTGCCGATTTGCCGATTTCGGTTCGGTACACGTGTTGACACGTCCACCAAACCCTGTCCATACAGCTTTTAGCAAGGGCGGCAATATTTTCAAGATGGAACATAAATTCTTTGATGACAGCCACGCCGCCGTTTAGAATAAAGCCAAGTCAAAATAAACGACAATTGCGGTAAAATGAAAGGAGTCATACAATGGCAAAAAAGAAACTTGTCAAAGGCTTATGGTCAAAGAGCGAGGTTGCTTTGCTCAGAAAACTCTTCCCGAGTAATCCAACCGTCAAAGTAGCTGCAAGGTTGGGACGGTCGCTCGATACAGTAAAGAAGAAAGCATCCAGGATGGGACTCAAGAAGACAAAGAAATACCTCAAGTCCCTTGGCCGATCATAACCGCTGAGAAGGTACGATGCCTAATAGGAGAGATAACAAATGAAGAGGAAATGTGGACCAATAACAGTATTGTTAATGCTTGTGATGTTAGTCAGTTGTGCATCTGCATCGCCGATTGATCAACTGGGCCGACCCCTGATTCGAAAACTTGGAACGATTGACTGTGACATGGTAGAGACGACGCCCATTGTGTTCAAAGGAAACGTCTATCGTTGTGAATGGGTTCGCAAAAGCTACAAGAACAATAAACTCGGCGAGAATTATTTCCGTTTGGTTGATAGGAGTACTGGCAAGTCTACGCCACCGTTTGCCTTGGGGTATGTCTTTGCCAGCGCATTTGTAGATGGCGATACCATCTATGTTACTGGCACGAGCACTGAGGGAAGCTGGACCGGTCAACGTGTGGAAATGTTCGCTTCGAAAGACCTGAAAAAATGGCAGAATTGGACAGCTCTGGATTTAGACGGTTTTGGAATCTGCAATACTTCGATCTGCAAGGCCGATGATCGATATGTTATGATGTTTGAAATACACAAGCCCAAAGAGCAGGCCGGAGCAGCTTTTACCGCGAGATTTGCAACATCAGAGGATCTACATAGCTGGAAATTAACCGGGACAAAATGCGTTTATGCCAAGGATCGCTACACTGCCCCACATTGTCTTCGTTATCTCAACGGTTACTATTATGATTTCTACCTTGAGGCTCACAACGGCTATGAAACACGAGTAGTGCGATCGAAAGATATGATCTATTGGGAATCGAGCCTGTTGAATCCCGTGCTAAGAGCTTCCCCGGATGATAAACGAATCGCCAACCCGAAGCTTACCGCAGAGCAGCGTCAACACATCGCCAAAGCCAAGAACATTAACAATTCCGACATAGACTTTTGCCAGTACAAGGGTCGCCTTATCATTAATTATTCGTGGGGAAATCAACAGGGCACAGAATTCCTCGCCGAAGCTGTTTATGATGGGACCGTTGAACAGTTCCTGAGCGGCTGGTTTCCACAGAAAAGTCGTGATTTGAAGTAGAGACTCAAACCAAGCACTTCCTCCCCCTTGGCTTGCCAATGGCCGTTCCGTTACGGGGTAACAGTTAATAACACTTCAAGTATTATAATACCAAAATTTTATCTCAACTTCACTGGCTATATTGTTTATACTAACCAAAGTTGTAAAAAAGTATTCATCTTGTCAGGTAAGGAGTTACGTATGGTTAAGCATTTGAAAATGTTAGGGTGTATTTTTTGTTTGGCTTTGGGCGTAGGAGTGTGGAGTCAAGCGGTGTCAGCGTGTCAAATCAGCGGAGAACTCAAGAAATGGCACAAAGTAACATTGACGTTCGACGGGCCCGAGACGAGTGAGACAGCCAATCCCAATCCATTTCTTTACTACCGACTGAATGTTACCTTCAAACATCAAGGGAGCAACAAGTCTTATCTTGTACCAGGCTATTATGCCGCGGACGGCGATGCGGCGAACACAAGCGCCGACAGCGGCAACAAATGGTGTGTCCATTTCGCGCCCGATGCGGCCGGCACCTGGAAGTACAACGTCTCATTTAGAAAGGGGCCGAATGTAGCCGTTAGTGAAAGAAAGAATGCCGGTCAAAGCGCAGCCTTCATGGATGGGCAGAGCGGTTCTTTTGACATCGGGCCTACCGACAAGACCGGCAGAGACTTTCGTGGAAAAGGCCTGCTCCGATATGTCGGCAAGCATCATTTACGATTTGCCGAAACCGGAGAGTATTTCCTCAAATGTGGAGCCGATGCCCCCGAAAACTTCCTGGCCTACGCCGATTTCGATGGCGACTTTAAGACCGACGGCCACAAAGACGAGCTTATCAAGACCTGGGCCCCGCATATCAGGGACTTCAAGCACGGCGATCCCACATGGCAAAACGGCAAAGGCAGGGGCATCATCGGCGCGATCAATTATCTGGCCTCGCAGGGCATGAATGTTTTTTCGTTTCTCTCGCTCAATATCGAAGGCGACGACCGGAATGTTTTCCCGTACACTACTTACGATGAACGAAAATGTATGGACTGCTCCCGGCTCGATCAGTGGGAGATTGTCTTCGCCCATGGCACCTCAATCGGGATGTACCTGCACTTCAAAACGATGGAGACCGAAAACGAGCTGCTGCTGGACAAAGGCGACCTCGGCCCGCATCGTAAGTTTTACTACCGCGAGCTGATCGCGCGCTTCAGCCATCATCTGGCGCTCAACTGGAACCTCGGCGAGGAGATAAACAACGCTACAACAGAGCAGAAGATTGCCTGGGCGAACTACTTCTGGACGCACGACCCTTATCAGCACCACATCGTGATTCACAACATGAACGATCCGCACTATGACCTGTTGGGTGACGCATCGAAGCTAACGGGCTTTTCCCTCCAGACCGACAAGCCCGATTTCAGCCAGGTCCACCAGCGGACCCGCGACTACATCGACCGCTCTGTGGCAGCCGGCAAGCCCTGGGTCGTCGCCTGCGATGAGCCGGGCGACGCCACTCATGGACTTATCACCGATACCGAAGATCCCACCCGCGACAACGCTCGCAAGAACGCCCTATGGGGAAACATCATGGCCGGCGGCGCAGGCGTCGAATGGTACTTCGGCTACAAGCATCCTCACAGCGACCTGACCTGCCAAGACTACCGTACACGGGAAAAGGTGTGGACCCAATGCCGTTACGCACTGGAGTTCTTTAGGAAACACGAGATTCCGTTCTGGGACATGAAATGCGAAGACGAGATAACAGAGAGCACGAACGACTACGTCCTGTGTAAACCGGGCCGGATTTACCTGGTCTATCTCAAGCACGGCGGCAAGGTAGAGATCAACGTGGCCGGAGGCAATTTCAACTACGGCTGGTTCAATCCACGCACAGGCGATGGTCTCGACGGTTTGCTCCACACAGGTTCAGCCAAAATCGGGCGAAAGGTCGAACTCGCCGCACCCGACAAAAACGATTGGCTACTTGTGATAAAGGGCTCCGGCAGGCTGGAACTCGCCTCGGAGCAGCCTCCTCTTCCTAAAGTGGTTTCGAGTGCGGAAGGTGAGATCGTTCTAAAGGCCGTCAGTGATTTCCGGATTGTCACCTCGCACGAAGCAAATAGAATCGATAGCATCATAACTATGCGATTTACTCATAAGGTGTACAAGTCTGTTTTTGCCTTGTACATTGCAGCTACTACAAGCAGACTGGAACATTCATGCCAGATGATGCTCTGGAAAAGTTGCAGGCGTTCGAGGCGCTTTACTTCGGGGCGGTTGGACTGCCGGACGTCGATGACACACTACCGGCCAAATTATTTACATTCAAGGTACAAACCAGCTTTGATCAATATGTCAACTACCGTCCCGCAAGGCTCCTGCCGGGAATCGAGGGGCCGCTTCGCAACAAGACATCTCAGGACATCGACTTTGTCGTCATTCGCGAGAACACCGAGGGGGAATTCATTCAGTCCGGCGGTTTCGTTCGCCCGGAGTTTGCCGAGGGCATGGCAACAGACACAAGCATCTTTACACGCAAAGGAATCGAGCGAATCGCTCGTTATTCATTTGAGTTGGCGCGCAATCGCCGAAAGCGCGTAACGAACGTGACGAAGTCCAATACATTGATTCACAGCTTGGCTTACTGGGATAGGATTGTCGAGCAAGTAAGCACCGATTATTCGGATGTAAAATACGAGAAGATGTATGTAGATAATGCCTCGGCGAATTTCGTGCTGCACCCGGAACGATTTGATGTAATCGTGACTACCAATTTCATCGGCGATATTCTGAGCGATCTTGGCGGGGCAATAATGGGTAGCCTTGGTCTGGGACCGAGCGGTAATATTAATCCGGAGAAGAAGTATCCGTCGATGTTCGAGCCTATTCACGGTTCGGCTCCGGACATCGCCGGGCAGGGAATTGCTAATCCAATCGGTCATTCGAGAAACATTGTGATAGCCACGTGTGTTTACCTGTTTGCATTTTTTACGATTGTAGGTTGTCAGCCCTCATAGTATATGCCACTCAAATAAGCATAGGCAGCCAAAGCAGGTTTGCAAAACGGTGACAAAATTCTAAAGCTTAACGATAAAGATATAACACACATTACGACGATACGTGACGCTTTAACGGTTCTTCACGACGACCCTGGTGAAAAAGTGAAGCTAACCGTCCAGCGAGGTGAGCAGATTTTAACCTTTGAAGTTGAAAGGTCAAAAAAATAGCAAGGATAGGAGCGCACTAAGCAACGTACGAGGCACCCTCAAATGGCCCCATTTCCAGGACACATGCGTTGGGGTTTTGGCGGTCTTACAGTGGTCCGATGTTGGGTTGACAAGCACACATCTCCTGTGCGCGATCTTGACCTTGACATTGCATGCTCAATAATTAGGCCATATTTCGTAGCCGTCGGGATTTCGCAGGCATTGCCTGCAAAGATTCCTGATTTCGTCGGCAACAGCAACCGCCTCGGGTTGGCCAATACACCCGTAACCCGCCTGCTGAAACAGTTTTCTGGTTATAGTGTGAAACTTGCAGACAAGGTAGTCCTGCGTTCCACCCATACGCCTCCACTTCATTTTGAGGTCTGTGAAGCGCGCCAGATTTCCGGGGTCTTTCCTCAGGGTAAGAGCTTTCGTCTCGCGGGCCAGTTCATTGGCGTATGCCAGCGTCTTCATGTTCTCTCTCTGCCTGTCATGCTCCTGAATTATCTCCTGTGTGATGGCTCTCATTCTGTCCATAAACGGCTTCAGGTCAGGCCGGGCTTTGCTTGTCTGATCGAGATACTTCATCGTCCTGCCGGCAAAGGCCTGGTACTCGTTGATCCTCTGTCTCTGTCGAGTGATGAAGTATACCATGTCATCAACGCCGCCCTGGATGTACTCTTTCCTCTCCACTTCTTTGCCTTCATCGAAGACCGGCTGCATCCCATTTGTGACCTCGCAGGTCGCGGCGCCAATGACGGCATCCTTCCTTCTGTGCGAGCGCAGCCGGCGACCTTTGAGATCGAGCAAAACGCTGCAAGCCTCCCCGCCCAACGTGTCTTTCATGATGTCAACCGGAGCCGAGACCGAGGCGGGGGTGCCTTTTCTCTCCAGAAAATATACAACAGATTTTCCTTTGGGCGGTATTTTCTTGCCGAGCCGATAGAAAGTAGTCCCGTCCTTGAACCAGACAGGATAAGGATAAGAACCGACCACGCCGCGCCAGAACCTCTCCGGCCTGGATTCTCTGAACGTGAAAGTGGTTTTGACCCCATCCTCAAGCAACTGCGTTATCCATTTCGCAGGAAAAGGCCTTTTCCAACCGATGGAAATGTCCCTTTCCAGGTAAGAAGCCTTCA
>CBDVBU010000091.1:0-10145 GCA_965372295.1 uncultured Phycisphaerae bacterium | reverse complement strand
ATGAATGCCGCCAAGAAAAAAGGATTGGCTGGATAACCAAAGACTTGTATACCCGATGAGGATGAATCCGGAACGGTCATGATCCGGCCGCCTTTTGTTGATATTGCATTAGCCTTTCGTTCGCTTGGGACTCTTAACGGTAACGTCAGCATCTGAGGATCATAATATGCTAACCAGCGGGGCAGTGAACTTCTTTCTTATGCAATTGTTGCTAATTGCCGTTGTACTGATTCTACATACATATATTGGACTTCATGTGATCAGAAGGACATTGATCTTTTCTGATTTGGCCCTTGATCAGCTTGCGGCATTTGGAATTCTGTTGTGCATTGTTATCAACAGTAATGAAGAAACGGGCAATCTCGTTCAGTTGAACGATCCGATCACTTACATATACGCATTGGGTGCAGTAACCTTCGGCTCCTTTCTACTGGCGGTGATCAAGCCGAAGTCGAAGAATATACCCCGAGAAGCGGTTATTGGGATAATTTTCGCGATTTCTCTTTTGGCATGCTTTGCCATTACTGATCCGGTCAATGGTGGCGAAATGCTTTTTGACGGAACGCTCAAGGGTGATCTCGATTTTGTTACGTGGGGATTGGTCAAAGTTACGGTCATTGTGTATTTACTGTTGCTTGTTTTTCATTATATCTTTCGAAAAAGATTCATTGCCCTGGCCGAGAATCCTGAAACGGTAAAGAACGCCAGGTTCTGGGATTTTCTATTCTTTCTGTCTCAGGGTATTATCACAATTTTAATCGTACCGGTTGCGGGTGTCTTTCTAGCCTACGTTTTTCTGATGCTACCGGCTGCGATGGCAACCATGTTCAAAAAACAATGGAAATCGGCGCTTTTGCTTGGCTGGTCCCTGGGTTTTGTTGCGTGTACACTCGGCTTGTTTGCTTCATACAATATGTGGGATTTGAGATTCTTTGAAAATTGGCCATACTCCTCAACATTGGTGGTCTTTATGGGAGTATTCTTCTTGGCAGCATTATTGATTCGCTGCATAAAGCCGTTGAAAAACCAATGACAAAATCAAAGGAACTTGCTAATGATTGTTGATTTTCAGTTAATATATCAAGAAAACCATATTGCCTTCTGTTTGTGCCTGATGATAGGTACAGTTCTGGGCTATCTCGGTACGCACGTGCTCAGAAGAGGGGTTGTGTTTATTGACATTTCACTGGCTCAATTCGCCGCGATCGGCGGCATCCTGGCAGAATATGTCTTTTGTGAACACGGCCATAGTCATAGCCATAAAAATGGGCCACTTGCTTACTTTTGCTCGATTAGCGCCGTCATTCTCATTGCCGTTTTTTATTCTGTGGTTCACAAATACAAAAAGAACATTTCCCTCGAAGCAATTATCGGCGTTACTTACGCTATAGGTTTCGCTACTGCCGTTTTCATTATTAGCATTTGTGGATCACAGGAATTACACGCCGAAGGATTTGCCGGTGATTTAAATGCTATTATGGGTTTTGGGAGCATTATGCCGTGCATTATGGCTTTTGGAGTTGTTACGATTTGCGCGATACTTTTTCACAAGCCACTTACTGACATTTCAAATAATTACGATTTGAAAAAAGAAAGTATATCCGTCATTTTTGGGGATATTCTGTTCTACACTATGATGGGCGTTGCCATCTCATACGCGATAGTACATATAGGTGTTGTGATGGTGTTTGTTTATCTGGTAGTACCTGCAGTTACAGCAAACCTGTTTACCGGCAAGCTATTATTTCAGATGCCGATCATTGTTCTTACTGTTGCAGTTGCATCCATGATCGGGCTTTCTGTACCTTATATCGCTTACGATAGTTGGAAACTTGAATTGTCAACCGGCCCGCATATCGGGTTAATGTTGGGGCTTATTTTAATTGTCGCTGCTTTGGTTAAGGTTGCCACCGGTCACATCGTTCTCTCCAAACGATAGCAGCGGTGGGATCTATTGCTGCTCATCTGGCCTTTGACTTTTCAATTGGACCTGCCATTGCCTTATTTCTTGGAGCGGTGTTGGTCATTGCCGCGCTGTTCGGGAGGTTTCGCCAGATTCACACTTTCGATCTCGAATAGATCTCTTTCTTCCATATTGCTGCATTCTCGTGAAAGCTTCTCTAATTCCTCCGCCTTCGGGGCGTCTATATGTCTGAGGTACGCACGCCGGGGCCTAATCGTCAAGACAGGACTCGTATCATCCTTATGTTGAATGCATACGTGAATGAGATCCAGGCAGGCGACTTCGGCCAGGCGGAGGTCGAGCCGGCCGATGGTATTTCCGGTGCCGATTACCAGGCCGTCGGCCATGCAGGAATATGGTGTCTTTATGGGAACATAGCAAATGATATCAAGCTCATGCCGGCCCCATTTCGTATCCAATTCGCGCAAGGCCGCTTGACCGATGCGCCATCCGAGAACGTTCCAGGGACCGACATGGCCGTGCATGCGTTTGATTTCGCCCCACCAATCTTCCGGCTCCTGGCCCTGATTGTAGGCATTATCACCTGAGGCCGCATCCCCGGCCGATCGTGTTCGTGAATGTCCCGCCCGTTGAGGGCCGTGTTTTTCTGAAAATCCCATCTTCGTACTCTCCTAACGCCATCCGTCCCGCTGGCATCTCAGTGGCGAGGCCGTCCCGGCCTTGCGTCCCACCGGCATCTTGCCGGTGGAAAGGAACAAGGGCAAGATGCCCTCGCCACGGAGCGGGAAAATAACAACAAACACCTTCTCAGTTACGTTGACACCTTAAAGCTCTATACGAGGCCGAAACGGCAAAAATAGTCGCACTGACAATGACAATGCACGCCCCCGTGGGCAGATCAAGATAATACGAGACCAAAAAGCCAATCACGGCACTCGCTGTCCCGAAGAGCGTCGCCGCGACAATCACGGATTTGTGTCCCGTACATATTTGATACGCCGCCGCTGCAGGGCACGTAATCAAACTGAATATCATCAATCCGCCGACAAGGGGGAGATTGACCGCCAATATCAGACCGCACAGGGCCAGGAAAACACAGTAAACAAAGCTATCATGCACGCCCGTCGCCGAGGCAATCGTTCGGCTGAACAGCAGCACTTTCAGTTCCTTGTTAAACAAGACGGCGAAGACTACAAAAACCAAACCGGAAATTGTAATCATCACCACACTGCCCTTCCTCACAAAGAGCAAACTGCCCCAAAGCAGTCCAAGCACCTCGGACCGGCTGCCATGTATCAATCCTATTCCTAAAAATGTAAGTCCGAGCATCAAATTGAAAAATATCGCCAATGCGACATTGGCATCCAGTCTCGACCTGCCGGGCCTGACGAGGCCAAGACTCATCGAGCTAATCGCTGAGAAAATGACTGGCCCCCAGACGGGATTAATGCCCAATAGTATCGAATAAATAGTCCCTGCCATTGCCGAATGGGAAATGCAAATCCCGATAAAAGGCATCCGCATACCGACAATATAGACCCCCAGCAAACCGGTACTCGCACCGGCAACGGCGCCCGCTAACATCACAAGGTAAAAAAATGAATCCATAAAACAGTAATCTTACATTTCGCTTTTGTTGACGGTATACCTTCGTCCTGCGAGTTCCAGCATCTCAATCCGACACTGATAAGCCTTCTCGAGGACCTTGGACTCAAGGACCTCCCCGATATCGCCGTCAGCCAGAATATCCCCTTCGTGCAAAAGAACGACCCGCTTGCAGCCCGAAGGTAACAGACTCGTCTCGTGTGAAACCATCATGACAGTTATTTTGCTCTCACAATGCAACTGCCCGATGATTTCCGTAATCTGATATTTCCAGTTGAAATCGAGATTCGAGCAAGGTTCATCAAGCATAAGTATCTCCGGATCCTGTGCCATTGCCCGTGCGATAAGGGCCTTTTGCTGCTCGCCCCCGGAAAGACTTCTGAACGTTTGAGACCGCCGCTCCGACAAGCCCAGCCTCTCAATCCAGTTATCAACAATCTCATAGTCCTTTTTATTCAACGGACAAAGTAAGGCCTTGACGCTCGTTCGGCCCATCGCCACCAATTCACGCAGGGTAAAAGGCAGTTCCGCATTGTACTCAGCCGCTTGCGGAATATAGCCGATGTGCTTTCGAACATTCGCTTTACGCCAGGCGTTGAGCTTAGCCAAATCACGCCCGTCAAGCTTGACCGTCCCCCGATTTGGCCTTATCAGACCGCAGCAGACCTTCAGCAAAGTCGTCTTACCCGCCCCGTTGGTTCCGATGATACCAACGAACTCTCCCTGCCGGATTTGCATATCCTCAACGGCAAGGATGCTTCGACCGCTCCAGCGAACCTCAACGTTAGAAAGACTTATGCGTCCCCCCATCATTGTCTCGCCACCTCAAGCAAATCTCCTGCGTTCGCTCGAAGCAGTGCATCTACGTTTGCTCGAAGGAGTTCATCGAAACCGCTCGCCTCCCCACGAAGCTCCGGAAAATTGCTGAAAATAACCGCCTTGGCCCCCAGCCGTTCGGCCAGCGCCTTGGCCAGCGCCGTTCCTTCCTGCTTATTCGCTATGACAAATCGTATCTCTTGGCCCTCTGCCTTCCTGATGCAGTGATCAATGCCGGTGACCGTTTCAATGTCACTGCCGACAAACGTCGCTATCGTCTCCAAACCAAGCCAGTTCGCAAAATCGGCCTGGTGATTGGACGCCAGAACCTTAGCCGATGATATGCCGGCCTGCCGCATTTTCTCGAAAAGCTCCTGCTGCAAATGCTTCAGGTCGTTTCCTATCACTTCCAACCTCTGTTGGTATCGAGCCTTCCTTTCGGGGTACTCGGACGAAAGAATATCACGAACCTCCCTGCAAACCGCAAGGTAAGTCTCCGGGACACACAACCCCCCCGGCTCTCCCACTATGGCCGTTTTCAGACCCCTTTCCTTCACACGAGACAACGTCTCGGCAATCTGCTTTTGAAAATCGAAAAGCAGCAGCATTCTGCAATCGCAAAGCTGCTTGACCTGTGACGGCGAAATATCAAAGTGACCCGGACACATACCCGGAGGTGCTAAACACAGAACCTCCGTATCGTCGCCGCAAAGATCGAGGACCGCACAGCCCAAATACGAATTGGTCACGGCAATCTCCGCAGCGCTGTTCTCGCCGGGCTTGTTTCCACACCCCGCCCCGAGTAAAATGCACGCTACCGAAGAGACTAATATGTAACCAAACACGTTGTTCTTCATTGACTACTTCTCAAAGGATCCGATTTGTGTCCCGTTCTTTAATCGCATTCGAACAATTACTCCCCGCCGGGTTTGTGGATCATACCAGGTATTCGCCGGCACGGGATATTTAAGCTCCTTCATGTGATCCAGATCAAATCTCGGGCCTTCGCTGTAGAGAACCCAGCTTACCGGCGAGTCTTTCAGATTGTAATACGTCTCCCCTTCTTCTTTCTCATTCTCAGGAAATCTATCTGGAACCCAAAGGTATGCCCCGCTCTCAACAACGAAGGTTCTGTTATAGATTAGCGTCCCCACCGACCTGTACTTATATGTGTATCCTCGATTAAACCTGTCCTCTATGCCGGCGGCCATAAAAGTATCGCTGCCCGGCGCCGGCAGATATTTACTCTCAACCAGTTCGACAGGAAGCTGATAAAAGTGGCCTCCGAGCATACAGTCCACACGAGTCGGCGGATATTTATCGTCATTATCAAACGAATAGGCCTCAAGCGCCATCCCGATCTCACGCAGTTCGGCATTGACCGCAACAACTCTTGCCTGAAGACGCGCCTGTCCCATTACAGGAAGCAAAATCCCCATTAACAAAGCAATGATGGAAATAACCACTAACAACTCAATTAGAGTAAAACCGTGTTTCACCACTTACTACCATCTACAAAATTCTCGCATTAGTTTTTTACTTCATCCGTTCCGGTAAAATCATAGCACACTACCGACCGCATCGAAGAACATGCCGGAGCCTTCCCCTGATACAGCCCGGTCGAACCTGATGTAATGCAGGTTATCGAGCGTCCCAAAGTCCAGCGTCACATACCGGTCTAAGCCGCTCGCGCCGGCCTCATGAAAGAATCCTGGTTTGCCCGGAATTTGTCCTTTCACGCCCGCAATGCTGCCAATTATTTCAAAACTGCTCCCATCTATACTGCCATACACATCCGCTTGAGCTTTTGCTCCGCCGTACAGTTTGACCACAAGGTCGTCCCCGTCAACATTCAGCAAAGCACTTTCGAAGTGGACCGTAAAAGAAGCGTCTCCTCCCCCTTTCCAGCCCGCAACATAATCATTATCGCCGGCATCCCAGGCATACCCATTGCTGTCAACATCTGAATCCGGGGGACCGAGAACGTAAGCAAGCGCATCGACACCAGTCGCCGTCCCGTTATAATTTTCAATGTTGCCGTTCCACGCCACCAGGCTATTTGCCCAGTTCTGATCTGTATCATCTTTCTTGTCTGCCATACGGTGTTCAGGACTTGCTAAAACAGAACCATTTCCGTCATAGTTCATCACATATAACCGGTAGCCGTCGGTTAAGTCCTGACTATCCTGATCCACAATCCCAATAACATCAAAAGGCTCGGTCAGATTATTTGAGCCGGCATAAATACCATTGCCGCGACCCAATTTCACGCCGATTGTCTTCACGCCATCGGTTATTACCAGCTCTCCATGCGGACCCCAGTCGTTTGCATCCACGAAATAAACATCTTCAATTTTTATCAGTCTGGCCTGATAATACTCACAGCCACTTTGCCGATTAGGGTCAAAAATGAAACCGTCATCGACGTCTTTTAACTCATCCAGCGTAACAACTTCCGGCCGAGGCAATCCTACACCTCGTTCCACCAGTTCAATGCTAAAATCATGGTCGGGATTATTATTATGCTGCTCGTTTACATTCAGTTTACCCTTGTATGACAGATAATAACCCGTAACCCGTATCCTGTCTCCCGGGCTAAATTGGGCGGCGTTCAGACGGCTTAGTTCCGCTATAAACTCTTCGTTTGTGTATCCTCCATCCAAAGGTACCCACGGCAGATTGTTATAAAGCTGCCCTAACCAAACAGCCGTGCCCGCGTGGTCGTCTCCCTCACCCTGAAAGAATATTTGCCACTGCCCGCTAATGTTAAAAGTATCCGTTATAGTATCATCAGGCGTTGGATCTAACATATCTGCCGGGTTGTGCAACAAAATCCCTTCGAGAATAACTTTATCGGTTGCGTTATATGTGTGCTCACCGGTGGCATCTACCGCCTGAAATTCCGAATGAGTTACCTCGGCGACGGTAGGGTCGGCTTTTACGATGGCGCCGAGCGCCAAAGTCAAAACCGCTGCTAAAACAATAAACCTTCTCATGACCAATACCTCCCAAAAAAGTTGATAAGTTATCGAACATTGCAAATACAAAGTTCATGTTCACTCTATTGCGCATAAAAATACCAAATTCGTGCTACCGTGTCAATAAGATAATTGACAGAAAAACGAAAATTCTTTAAAATACGTTCATTTGACAAGGAAACAATTGTTTTAGGAGATAGTATGGCATCGTCAGAAAAGGTTCTGATAATCGATTTGAATGAGAATCCCGAAAACCAGAGGCTCCTGGCCGGCGAGCCGCAAACTTGCGGTATGCGCTCGGGCAGGGTTTATTTAGCGCCCGGCAAGTCTTGCGGCCGGCATAGCACCAAGGATCGTGAGGAGCTGCTGGTTTTCCTTTCCGGCCGCGGCGAGCTGTTAATTGGCGAAAATGACCGCTACAAGGTCGGACAGGGCAAAGTTTCCTACATTCCACCTCAAACGACCCATGATATCAGTAATACCGGCAGCGAACCGCTTGTTTATGTCTATTGTGTTGCCCCCGTAGCCGATGAAACGGGCGATTAGGGAGCACAAAATCCGGCCGAACGGCAGTTTCTATGGGCTTTTGGGTGTAATCTTGTCTTTACTAACGGTCTGTAGCTAAATTTCCAGTGAGCACTGATGGGGCCGAAGATCACAAAAAAGATCGAAAAAAGTTGAGAATTTTGAAGAAAGTGCTTGCAAGAAGTGCGAAAGCGCTTATAATTGAAGGTGAACTTATAGTCCTTTTCTTCTAAATATGTCTTGGTTTTGGTGAGACAGTAGATTTTTTATAAGTTTGCAGTTCATATTCTAAATGATAAGCTGTCTCACAAAGGCTGGAGTTTTATCGACTTCAGCCTTTTTTCGTATGCCGATTACCAGTCAACACCGAGACCGAGAAGAAGACCAAAAAAATGTACCCCCTATGGGCAGGCGTGCCCCTGTAATTCTCCCCTAGCGCGCGTCATGCCAAAACCTTATGTGATTCACATCCTTGGACATAACGGCCGTTAGGCAGATTAAGGAGAATTGCAATATTCTGCTGTCTCACTGATCGGCGAAACTTGCGAACTTGTAAGTCAGTCCAGCCGTCGTGGATGTAGTATTCACCTCTTTCCTGTGGCTGGTGACCAGGTCGATAACCATCTTCAGTATAATCTAAAGGCCTGTAACGACAGTCAATCACCCTTACTTTCCATCGCCTGCATGCATCAAGTTTCTGCTTCATTTCGCGGTACGACAAAGCAAAGTTGTATATCATAAAAATATAGATTTCTTTGTGCTTGTAGCCAGCCTCCTCAAGCACGTCTATAGCCCGTTTCACTTTTGGCCATGACTTATACCGCCCGTCC
This sequence comes from uncultured Phycisphaerae bacterium, assembly GCA_965372295.1. Taxonomy (GTDB): domain Bacteria; phylum Planctomycetota; class Phycisphaerae; order Sedimentisphaerales; family Anaerobacaceae; genus JAFGPJ01. The sequence continues at coordinate 1,467 of CBDVBU010000091.1, read as the reverse complement.
CACGCTATCCTTAGGCCGGTAAAGTGCGCCTCCCTTAGCAACCTGGCCCGCTCCGGCGTAAGCAAGCGAAAATCGAAGCCGCTTTGGCTTTCACACCTCGCTGCATACCCCTTCTCGGTGCGGTACTCCGCCAGTTCTTTCAGGATCTTGTCGATGTGGGGATTTGCGAACAGATTGTTATCGTAAAAAACCAGCTTTCTCTTTATCATCAAAGGTAGCACCGAGTCGATATATGTAAATTCGGGCTCAATTCGCCAAGTACCGCAGAAAGTGCATCGTCGAGTGCACCCTCGCGAAGTATGAATGATCTGGTAATCCAGGTCTTCAGGCAAGAGAGAATAATCCACGGCGACTTTCTCAGCAGCCCCCCGTCGATACAGCCCACGACACACTCTAGCAAATGGTGATTTCTTTTTGCAGTCCCGTGGCATCAGTGAAGCGTATATCCCGCCTATCTCAATCTTTGCAGTTGGATAAGCCTTGTGATAGAACTTCGCCGCCTCATGCACGTACTTTGACCAGTATGTGAACAGTGATGTTATAAGAATCCTGTCAGGAGTGAAGCCACACCGTTCCAGCCCGCGCACCAATTTCACCTTGTCACCCCTCTCCGCGTGATAGCTGCCAATCTTAAGCAGCCCAACTGGCAAAAAATGTGAGTGATTCTTACTCTTTGATGCTACCGGAAAATCTGGTTCAGTTAAAAGTATTTTCATTTAAGTCTTCTGTTATTTAATAGTAGATTGTATACATCTTCGAATATTACTATTATCTCATTTGGACTTAATGATATGCTTGTAGGATGCGCACAATCATTTCTTGTGTCATAATCTTTCTTTAACTTTTTGAAATCCGTCACACTTATGATATCTTTATAGCAAATATAGCATAATGTTTGCCTATCATTACTATTCTCTCTAATATCTTGAATGTCAGTCGCATTCTTCTGGAAATCCTTCGCTAAATATTTGTAATATGATTTTGGCCTATCCGACATTTCTTTAGAACACTTGTTGAAATCTGAGAGATTATTTTCTATGTAACTCAATATTCTGCTTACCCCAGAAGCCCATACCATCAGCGCTGCTGCATTAAAACAATGATTTTCAAGGCAACATACAGCTTCTTTAATGTATTCTGCCTCTTCTCCCGTAAAGGTTGATGCAGTCTTTTCGAGTTTTGGTCGAATGTCATCTAATCTGGTTAAATGACTTTTCGTGATGTTCAGAGAAGCATAAGCAAATGTGTTGTCTTGGGTCCCATTGTCCGTTTTCTTACTACTCTTGGTTTTCTTCTTCGCTTTCCTCTTGGTCTTGGCTTTTTTCTTTTTAGCCTTTGTTGCCACTTCCATCTTTTCAGGTATGTTGCTTATGCTCTCTTCTGATTTTTCCAAGAATTTCCTTATTAATCCTTTTATATTGGTTCAGCGTGAAACGGACATTTTCCACTTACGGTTAATAGAGTACC
>CBDVBU010000090.1:0-10302 GCA_965372295.1 uncultured Phycisphaerae bacterium | reverse complement strand
TACTGGGCGTAGGCAGAAAATGAGATTAAAGCAAAAACCGCAATCAAGAACTTTTTCATAACCTCCCCTTAGAAACTCCCGACCCTCCATAGGGCCGGGTTAATTTCCTGTTGATGAGGTTAGGGGTTCGGGATTACGGCACCAAGCACACCCGTAGTCGCCGTGGTTCCACGAGCCGCCCGGATAATAACAGCCTTGGCTCCGGTGAACGGCATATTCAGCGTCACGTCGAGATTGACGGCATTGACCGTACCAAGCGTGTTGGTAGACACATTTGTACCACCAACAAGAAACGTCTCCGCATTCACATACTCCGGAGATGTGATGAACCGCTGATCAATGAGTACTCTGTTCTTATAGATCGACAAAGTAAGATCACCCGTTCCACCAGGTAATCCAAACACTTTGTCGATAATATACGCGCTCACGCCGGTCTGGTAGGTACGGCTCGGGAAATACAGATCGTAGCTCAGATGAGCCGATGTATCCCAAAGCAGTTCCAGCCATTCACCAGCTGCGGCGGTATAAGTACCATCCAGCAGTTCGTCATCAACGCTATCAGCAGCCAACGATGGGTCCTGATCTACCGTGAGCGACGCCGTACCTGCCGCATTGGTTAATGCCAGCGCAGACGCAGCTATCAGCGTGATTGTATCGTTCGTACCAGAACCGGAATTGACGATCGTTTGACCAGCGAGTCCGCCAGCAGTGATCGTGTTAGTCCCGCCAGCGTCGGTCACAACCCACGTCAGCGTGGAATCGTAACCATTTTTGACACGCAACGCCACGCTCGCATCCTCAACCTTGCTGATGATCTGTGCGGCCCATACCTGCCCCGACACAAGGATTGCAGCAATCACAATCCCTAACAACCTGAATGTTTTCATTTTCATACTGAGTTTCCTTACTTTAATGTTTTTGACTTTGTTTCAACCACTATCAGCCGCCAGTTATTGCTGGCTGTTTTTCCTACTCTGTTTCGATTCTTTCCGCAGGGCTTCCAGTTCCGCGAAGTTGGCATCCGCCTGGGCCAACTTCTCATCATTAGTCATCGGGCGAACTTTACGTTCCGCAACCATGGCTTCTTCCATGGAATCGAACGGGCCAATAACAGGAAAAATCCCGCCCTTGACTGCACGATCCAGCACGGCCAGTTTTTCCTTGGCGTACTCCGCCTGGACATCAACCACATAAATATGATTGCTGCTGGGTGTGACCGACTTGCACGCCGCGGCCTGATACTTCCCGCTGGGATCAGTCCACTCGCGTATGTTTATATACACGAACGACCGATTAAACGGGGCCTTGTCCAGATTTTGAATTACCGGATAATACTGATAACGTCCTTTTGCCATAACCTATCTCCTTGTTTCTGTTTCATCCGGACGGGGTTTATCCCCGCCCGGAGAAACAGTATTAATTACGCGATATTTTCGGCTTGTGCGTGCAGTTCTTCCAGACCAACCCGAATGCCGTCCGTACCAGTAATAACATCAATCTGGTTATGAACATCGGTAGAATTCTGGATATTCAGCATCAGATGAGTCCCGAGACCTGTCATTTCCAACCGTTCGATGTAGTTGGGATCAAGTACAAAGAACTTGTCACCCATGCCGTTTTCCGCGCTCAGCATAAGGTCATACGCTATCGACAAGGTGCCAAACGGCGTAATCAATGTATTGAGCTTCTTGCCCCATGCGGTCTCACTGACAGTCGTTCGGATAGCCGACGCCGGTAAAGCCGAAAGACCCGCCCAGGCATTCTGCCCAGCAACACCAACTTTTACGCGAGAACTGGCGGAATGATTCATCGTCAGGCGAAGCATCTCTCCAACCGATGCCAGAGTCATCGCCCCAGGAACTTCATCGAAGTCAACCACATTGGTTGTGATCTGCTCCATGATACCGCTCATTGCATGACGACGCGGACCTGACGCACTCGCTACTTCACGATTTTGCTTACCCGTGTAAAGCAACATAGCCAAGGCGCGCATCTCATCCACCCAGAACTGTTTCCGGTCGATAATCAACTGGGACGGGCCGTATTCCTTCTGTCTGGCCATAATGTCAGTATTTGCTCGACGTTTATCATGCTGGAACAGATACGTGAATCGCTCCACGGGCGTATTGCTGTACGCGCCGGGGATGGCTTCGCCTTCTGCATGGGCTTCAGGCCCGATTTGCAGAATATCACCAACCGCCGTTGCAGTCGTGATTCCACCCGTACCAATCAGATTGAGAACAGTAATCGTACCCGCCGTAGCAACGCCACCGATGACTTCGTTCATCAAGTAGTGTTCTTTGGTCCGGGTATTACAGATCAACTGATCGGTATGAGCATATTCCGGATGATCGACATGGACTTCTGTGTCAGCAGCGGCGGTGACTTCGTCACACGTCATGAAACGCGGATACGAGCGCTGTTCCAGGAAGTTATACTTCATATTTTCGATGCCCTTCATCTTCCGGAACTGCCGGGAAAGGTGCTCGAAAAAAGCGCGCTCGGAGTCCAGTATATCGATTTGTTCCCGCATATAAACGGGAACTTTTGCAGCAAGAACCTGATCGGTCCTCACGTTGCCTGTTAATTCACTCATGATTTATCTCCAAGTTTTCATTATCAGTTAATAAGGCCCTAATTGAGCATGGGCCACCTGGGAGGCAAGATCGCCTTCTGGTGTTCCGCCTATAGCCGGCACTCCGCCGCCTGACGGCTGAAGTTGCGGGCTCGCATCAGTAGCCTTCTTTTTTGCTATGAGTGCTTCTGCAGCCTTTTTCCCCTGCTCAGCAATATGAGCACGAGCGTGATCAAATTGCAGATTCAATAACGCCAAAGCCATCTCGGGTTCCTGATTATAAAATTCTTTCAGGGCTTTCGAGCCGGACGGAGCATTAAGCATCTGTTCAATCACTTTCCGGTTGGCTGCCAACCCCGGAAATTTCACATCACCGGTTTCCCACTTCATGTCAGCCAGGTAACTCACGGCTGTTTCATGACGCTCAGGAGACAACGGTTCTGCGGCTGCTTGCGCGAGCGTCGGAGCAACTTTGGTCATAGATTTCCTTGCCTTATCGACAATGTAATCAATAGCTTTCTGCGGCTCCGTATCGAACATCGCCTGAATTTCATCAGGCAGATCCTTGACTTTCATATCAAGACCGGCAATATCCTTCGAATATTTCTTTCCAGCAGTCAACCCAACAGGTTTGCCATGTTCATCCTTAGCAATATCAACATTCTGTTCTTTCAGAATGTCTTCGAGACTTTGGGAAAGCACCTTTAGTCGGCGGTTTTCCTTGCTTTCAGCAGACCGTTCTCGCTCTAATCTGCCGAGTTTCTTGTCCGGGCTTTCCGTTAATCCAGCGGCATTTAGCAACTGTTCGTCACTAATTGCAGTCTCCGATGGCTCGCTTTTGGCGGGGGCCGGAGATGCTGGAGTTTTGGAGGTTTCGGGCACTACTTCCGCTGGGCCGGATTCGGGGGCCGCTTTCGGCTGGCCGGATTCGACGGGCGGAGTTGTTGAAATTGGTTCTGCCGACGTTGCGGCAGGGACGGCGACCGGCGCGGGGGCGGCCTCGGGCGCAGTGGTAATAGAAGCAGGCTGACCAGAGAGAATGGCTTCCATGTTGGCATCCATGATTAATTCCTTTCAGTTTGTTTATTCAACTGCTTTTTCAACTTCTCTATCTTTTCTTGAGATTCTGAAATTTGTTGTGTTTTCACAGATATATCGCGTTCGATATTTTCCTTATTACGCATCAGCATTTCCACTTCGTTGAACTGGCCTTGAAGCCGTTCGTGAAGGTATTCCTGGTTAGCATCCACAGTCATTCGCACCATGGCGATCCTGACCTTTTCTTTTTCTAAAGTCCTCTTAAATGCCTCATACCCCGCCGTCTCGTACCCCTCAAGGTCTTCCGCCAGAACTTCCTTTTCAGCCAATAACCGCCTTAAATACTTCTGCAACCCATCGATCTCACGATGGGTTATAGTCATATCCTTCTGATGAAAAATATCCATGATATTACTCAAATGTTACTGCCGTCGAAACTACCGCCGCTCCATCTGCCACCAACATCAATGATAGGAAATACTTTTTCATTCTGTTTCTCCTTAATAGTGCCAAATTGACACTATTTTCCTTGTTGTGCATCAATATGGCACACTTTCGATTAAATGTCAAGTATAATTTTTACATCGCTACATTTGCGGGCCTTGGCGCAGGTTTTTCTTCCCGCACCGCTCTTGCCCTGTTACTAAAAGATTGGGGGCTGGTCAGGCCCCCTGGTGTTGCCGCTGCCGAACCCGCGGGCGGACCACCGAGAGGAATATTCTCGGGTTGCGACGGCATAACTACTTTAGTCAAATTTGGTACCCCTGAAGCATCAGCCATAGCCCTCTTAAACTCATAGGGATCAATCTGCGGATCCTGGTTCCACATGGGATACAGGGCCAACATTCGTTGAAATGCCTGTTCCTGGTCAGCGGTATTCTTCGTGCCATGGGTCTTGACGATATAACCATCTGTAAGGTAATCGGGGTCAATCATCATCCAGCCCGTGCCATTCAGACTCTTTGGTGTCCTGATAAATTCCTCGTCATTGATATACTTATCAGCCAACATTAGAAGCAATCTTGCACCCTGCGCCAATCCACCGTATTCCAAAAGCAAACTCTCAGCCTCCACCCGGCCAGCGACCTGGTTGATGAAACTCACGGCACCGGTAGCCGACGCGCCGATCCCATGACTCTTGCCCATGGCCTCGGAATAATTCGGAGCGCCATTTACCATCTCGATCATGGTCTTTAATCGGTCTTCTTCAATAAAAACCTGATTATCAATCTCTGGTGTGCGATCATTGAAAATAGCATCCGAAATACGCTGGACGCTCATCGGAAATTCATGAATAGCATATGGCCGGTCAAAGAAATCAGACTCCGGCCTGCCGTTCATGACATCCGATCGAATCCATTTAGTAGGAAATATAACACGACTCAAACGATCCAACCGGTAATTGAAATTCAATAGAGTAGTAATAATTAAATCCTCAACCATCTCCAACGCCCCAATGCCAAACCAATTAGAAAAGTCATTGGTCACGCGCCACCGGGTCAATCCAAGCGTTCCTTTGCCCATCGGCGGATCACCTTCATAAATCCGATAAGTGTCCTGAGCAATGATAATCCATTTGTCGCGTCGCATCCAATGAACTACCCTGCGCCGGCCGGTCTTTTTACCGCGTTCAGTATCATTCATGTGAGTGCGCCAGTTATTCTTACCGGTTCCGTAATTCACGCCACCAATAACCTGAAAAAGTTCCTGGTACTGGTTATCCATCGACCCAACGCTGTTGATTGCAGATGCCATGCACTTCTTGGCCTGATCCTTCACATACCCGGGATACTTGCTTAGAGCCTCAATCTGCTCATCTGTCATCCAGTCAACATAAAAGAAATAAGGCAGACAATCATCGCTATTTGTGTCCTGCGGGTTGATACGGCCGCCTACGGGCGCCGGGAGTATCTGGAAGAAGTCAACATCACGTTCACTTATCTGCCACCGGCCATCCTTGGTCTTGCGGGCAAACGGCATCCGATATCCGGTCCCTGTGATCGTGGCAGATTGCAGAGTAGGTTCAATCTCAGCAAGGATGTTGAGCTGGCTTTCGTCACGGTAGAGGTTGCGGATCCATGCCTCGGCCTGCTCGCGGCCGGAGTCGTAACGGGGATGAATGGATTCAAGGCTGAGAAAATCCTCGCCACCGAAGATGTTCTTTTTCAAACGAGGAGAACGATCCTGGCAGATACCGAAACCCGTATTGAGCATTGCCTGGGTGGAAGTACCTTCAAGTTGCCACGGCTTCTTGCCACGCCAGAGCGCGTAATGCCTTGCGGCTAATTCAAAATGCGGCGCACAGTACGTAACGGCAAGTTGAAACTCGTCGCGAAAATCGGCCACAGTTTGATCTGTATCAGATTCAGCCATAGTGTCAAACAGTCCCTGTTATTCCTAAAACAGAGACAATATGGCACAAAACGGAAAAAATGTCAAGAACAATCTTTTATTTCCAATGTCCTTTGCCAAAACACGCATTCATTATCTTCGGACCAATAGTCTTGCAAATCAAATCCTTCACAAAAAAGAGAAGAAATGGTATTGCAAATATCACTCCAAGTGCCAATAAGTCCATAACTACATCCTTATTCTTTTCATGGTTTCTGCAAATGACTTCTGCGATTTAATCCATCCGAACGCTGCACCACCATGTTTTTTCCGCGCCTCCTCCTCCAGCGTGGAATGATATTCGCTCGTTTTCTTCTCCGCTTTCGGCGGGCGCCACCGGCTGAACATCATTATCAAGGTATCCAGCCTGTCCGGACTCTCACCCGTCCGTTTCCGGTGATCCTTCTTCGGTTGGAGCTTCACCCTGTTATGGTCGTCAATCTTGAATCTGCGCTGACGGAGTTGTTTGAGTAATACCGAATCATCGGGCAACTGAATCTCGGGATGAAGCCTCAGCATTTCCTTAAACCTGTAATGATCCTCAGTCATGCGGTCGGCATATTCATGTCTGGCCACAGACTCCTGCTGGTTCATATACCGCTCTATTCCGCGATAACCCTTGGCTTCCATGTTATCGATGATAGCCTGCCCGATTCCACCATTATCCGCAATGCAGTCCCGAGCATCAATCTCAAACCTTCTCAAGTCCACCAGAAATCCCTGCGCCAGCTTGTCGGTGTCTTCCTCACGCCATACTTTCTCATACACCACCTTGTTACCGTCCAGAATCATTATCGGTTGCTCGTCACCACCACCGGAAAACTCCAAGCCCGCAAATTTCTTGCCGGGACTGTAATCCGGCTTGGGTTTCATTGCCGCCTTGACCCGCTCGATATCAGTGTCGGTGAAGACGTTGTTTTCATCCGTCTGCCGCTGGAATTCGCCTTCAAGAAAGCTTTTAATAAAGCTCGACCGCGGCCCAAACTTCTCAATCAGCTTCTTGCGCCGGCCGATCTTATCCTCAGTCAGCAGGTGTGGGCACTCGCGCCAGCTTATCTTCCTGCGATAATGCCACAAGCCGGATGGATCCTTCTTTACGCCGCCTTCAAGCGTGTCGGGATCCACGGCATCGAAAAACGGGCCCGAATCCTCGCCAGGAGTTGAAATCACGAACAGGAAGTCAGGGTCAATCCGCCACGCGGCCTCAAATACTTCCTCGCTGACACTCTTGGCCTCGTCAATAATTACACATACCGGACACCATCTCCATACGTCCTTGTCATCCTTCTCCCATCCGCCATGATAGCCTTCTATCGTCAGCGCATCCCTTGGTACTCTCGAAATCCAGCGGCTTTTAAGCCCCTTGGTCTTCGGGCCTGTTACTGTTAAATCGCTTGGCGATATACTCCATCCATCAGCACTGTATGGCCGAATTATTCCCGCCAGATACTTGAATAACTGACCTCGGACCTGCTCCTCAGCCCCGGCCGTCGAAAACACCGTGGACCCAGGAAACGCCGCCATGACACTCAAACCTACCAATGGCACCAATATTCGTGTCTTACCACTCTCATTATTTGTACTTGCCACTACCCTCGAACCTGGTTTTGACACGTTTTCGATAATCTCGCTCTGCCATTCGTACAATTCCGGCATGGACCAGTTCTGCACTTGCCTCAACGGGTGATCATCTTCAGTAAATATCGCATGGCCTTTGGTCAGGTCTTGGGTCATCAAAACTCTACCTTCCCGACTTCCGACGCCGGTGCCAATCGCTCCCGCATCGCCTCGCTCATTTCCTCGGGCTCCTGCGGGGCTGTAATGGTCTCTTTTAGGGTCTCATCGCCTTCGTCGTCCACATCCTCGTCATCCAGTTCGGACTCGAAGTCCAGTGGTTCGGATTCGGAGGGCTTTGATGATTCTATGGCATGTATCGCAGGTGTTTGTGCCTCCATAGACTCTGCCGCTATCTCATCCAATACCACTCGGCTCTCCGCTACACTCAAACCCGTCAGTTTCATCAAACTCTTGAACATCCATTTTGCCCCGCCCGGAATGTGCTTTAAGTGCTCTGCCGGTGCTCCCCGGAAGCTTGCTAAATACTCGCAGATCGCACTCGGATCCATCCGCTTATTGTCGTCCCTGGTCTCATTGTCAAATACACCGAGTTTGTTTAATACCTCAATGGATTTTAACCTCTGCGCCGTGCTCTCGCTGGTCTCAATAACCTCCCTACACGTCTTAATTACAGAACTTAAATCTATTTCCTTGTTTTTTTCGTTCTCCCGCTGTTTTCTTAAATAGGTAATCCGCTCGCGAACCACTGCTTTGCGTAATATCCGTGTTGATTTTGCTTTCGCCGATGCTTTATCCTTGCCACCATATACTCGCATGTGCGCCGTAACTGCGCCAATCCCACCTGCCATTATCTTCGCAAATCGCTCCCATTCCGTACTGTTTAATACATCTTCACCGGGTATATTCATAAGATTTTCCTTTCATTTCCGATATCATACTACAATGCCAATACCATGTCAAGACCTGTTTTTCAAAAAAATCCCATTGGGAGCATACATAGGGGGTACCCCGAATTCAAAAGGGGCCCCCTCCCCCTTTTATAACGTCGCATAATACGTCTTATGTCCACTAACCGCAAACTCTTGCAAACATTGACTTAAAACAGGACAACAGGCATAAGTAGTTGACTATTAACAGTTATTGACGTAATGTAACACCCCCCGACTCTACCCCGTAGAATGCCCGACGATTGATTGCGAATCATCAACCCTTATCAGCATATACAACAACCCTTAGCGTCAATCCTCGTTGACCTGGGACATACTCTACCTGGTAATCCGCGACATTACCGACCTGAATGTGTGATTTACCCTCTTTTCCGGACTCGGATGCTTTGATTGAAACTTGGAATAGTGCCCGGTAAAGGCTCAAAACATTACCGAACGTAAAAGGTAGTAATAGATATATACCCCTCATAGGGTGTATATATCTATTAAAACTACCTTTTACTACTACGTTTGACAGCCCATTAATCACGGCTTGCATAGGGAGACACGCACGGGGGTGAACGTCTCGGATATAGTTGATAATCAATAAGTTATATAATAACCAGCAGAAAACAGACAAACAGCCCATGAATGCCCCTGTTAAATAGTTAGTAATCAATAAGTTATATAAAAAGAAGCGTGTAAAACACTTATAATTGAGAAAAAAGAGGGTAAAAATAGAGTAATCGGGACTTGCACGGGCGACGCTCACGGGCAAAAAGCAACCCATGAGCGATAGCAAGTGTATTGCACATCAAGTAGTTAGTCATGGTCTGGTAATACCACGAGAAAAATAAATCAAAATAAATGCTTGACATAAAAACCGGGATATGGTAGAGTCCTGACAATGCAAGTGATACTGCATATTTCCATTGCCCAAAAACTGACCCGGCGCGGGGCTGGTCTGCTGGTATCTACCGCCGGCAAGTATCACCCAGTTCCCGTGGCCGGGCGATTATAGGAACACAATTATGAAACAAGAAAAAACAGAAGCGGAGATCATGGACGGGCGAATCAGGTGGGAGCTATATCGAGCTGGCAAAGATAAGCCTTGCGTCAGGTGCGGCGGCACGTTCCCGGGCTATGTAATGGAATATCATCATATCAAAGACAGACTCAAAGCAAAGGAACCCTTGTGTTATCTGACACAGTACTGCCGGAGCACCACCGTAGAGGAAATACCGGATTGCTTGGTAGTATGTGCAAATTGCCATCGGATAATCCATGTAGAGGCACGAGCAGAAACCGGCACGGAGGCCCGCGAAGAAGCAATGCGGGAACGATGGATTGCTAAGGTCGGAGCCCGTAAAGAATCAAAACACAAACGTATCGTGAAAATCAAAGAGCACTATAAAATCCTTAAAGTGGAAACCCGGGAAAAATATATGGCTGACATCCTGCCCTTGGTGCCAGCGGATAAAGCAATCCCAAAGGAAAAGTTGATTGCCTTAGTGCAAACTACGGGCATCGGCAGAAATAAAGCATGGGCGTGTATCAACGCCCTGGTGTCCACCGGTGCCATCCACATCCATAAAGTGTTCAGGCCTGGTATAAGTCCGCGCGTGGATCTTTCCCGAACCCCGAAGCCTTCTCATTCCTGATTCTCAATTCTTAAAAATGACACGAAATCCACGTCGCAATAATCCAATAACATGTCCACTAAAATAATTACAGTCAAGCGGGCATTGAAAAAACAAGGGTATGCGAAACTTTGGCACGGAAAAAGCTCTATAT
>CBDVBU010000089.1:0-10350 GCA_965372295.1 uncultured Phycisphaerae bacterium | reverse complement strand
ATGCCCTGATCGACGATCCGACCGGCTTTCTCTACAACACATGGCTGCCTCGCGTCTCCACCGAAGTCAGCAAAATCGGCGAAGCCTCGACTTATCACAACAACCTGGCGATGGTCAAAAGCGGCATGGCCATGCTGCAATATTTCTATGCCTTCGGTCCGCAGATCGGCCGGCTGAGATCCGAGTGCGGCACAGGTTCGGCCATCGCGGGTATATTCAAGGCGCCGTTCGATATCATCGCCGATAAGCTGCGGGGCTACCTGGGCTTGGTCAGCGACATGGAAACGCAGCCCAAAAAGGTTCTCAAAGCGTGTGAAGCATTAATGCCGCACCTGGTGCACGTGGGCCTGACCACCGCCGATCCGGCCAATCAGGTGCCCATCGGCTTCTGGATGCACCGCGGCTGCGTGCCGTTCTTCAATCCGAAACAATTCGCATCCCACAACTGGCCCACGCTCAAGCCCTGCATCGAGGAGTTCTGGAAGAACGGTCACCAGACGCTCTTTTACGCCGAGGGCAGGTGGAAATATCATTTCGAGACCTTCCGAGAACTGCCCGATCGCAGCATCGTATTCCATTGCGACCATGACGACATCTTCGAGGTCCACCGCGCGCTGCACGACAAGTTCGCTATCAGCGGCGGTATCCCGAATATGATGTTGAGCTACGGCACACCTGAGAAAGTGCGCGAGTTCTGCCTTCGGGTCATTAAGGAGGTGGCCAGGGACGGCGGTTATATAATGGATGCCAGCGCGATTATTCAGAACGACGCCGACATCGAGAACATGAAGGTAATGACACAGGTCTGCCGCGAGTACGGCGTCTATTCCTCCGGCAGTTATCAGCCGACGAGCGAAACGCCGCCTTGTGAGCTGCCCTCATCGGTTGAGTCGCGTAAGAAAGTCACGGGCATGGCGGGCCGGAAGAGTCCTAAGATCAAACCGGGCGTATGCTTCCCCTGGGAGCAGCGTGTCAAGGACCTGCCCGAAATCACGGGCGATCCGGCCATGATCCAGAAAATCTGGGAAGACATTGACGCTCTTGGCAATATGTACATCTGGCAGATGCTGCTGTCGTTTTGAGCCATAAGATACGAACGTGAAAAAGAGTTGGAGGTTGCAATATGAATCGCAAGCAGAAGTTTACGCGTCGTAATTTCTTAAAAAACGCTGCGAGCGCCGTCGGTGCAGCGGCGGCATTTCCGTATATTGTTCCTTCGTCGGCACTGGGCGGAGCGGGCAGCGTTGCGCCGAGCAATCGTATCGTAATGGGCTGTGTCGGCGTGGGCGGTCGAGGCACGGGCGTTATGCAGAGTCTTCTTGCGACAGGTGAAGTGAAGGTTGCCTGTATTTGCGATGTGGATGCCGATCGCCGTGCAAAAGTTAAGGATTTGCTGGCTAACAAATATGAAAGCCCGGATTGTGCCGCCTATAGCGATTTTCGCGAAGTTGTGGCTCGGGACGACATTGATGCGGTTTCAATTGCAACGCCGGATCACTGGCACGCGCTACCGACCGTAGCGGCGGCCAAAGCAGGCAAAGCGGTCTATTGCGAAAAACCGCTCGCGTTGACCATCGACCAGGGCCGGAAAATGGTGGATACAGTTCATCGTTACGGAACGGTCTTTCAAACCGGAACGCAACATCGCTCAGAGGAGCGTTTCCGCCGGGCTTGCGAGCTGGTTCGCAACGGACGGCTTGGTAAACTTCATACCGTTGAGGTTGAGATACCGGGCAGCATGTCACTTGATGGCTTCTATTTCAGACCGGCGCCAAAAAGTCTGGACTACGATATGTGGCTTGGTCCTGCTCCCAAAGCACCTTATTCGCCCAAGCGTGTTGATTCGTTCGGCTGGCGGTGGATTTTTGACTACGCCGGCGGCTGTGTCACCGACTGGGGAGCACACCATATCGACATCGCCCAATGGGCCATGGGCACAACCGATACCGGGCCGGTCGAGGTTTATGGTAAGGGCACGTTTCCCAAAGACGGCCTGTTCAATACGGCCTTGTATTGGCGATATGTGAGCAAATACGCCAATGGAGTGATGTTAGTTTGCTTTGCCAGGGACGAGCTTTTAGGGCCGGGTAATTATCCGAACGGGATAAAATTCATTGGTAAAAAGGGCTGGCTGTTTGTCAGCACATCTCGGATCGATGCCGAACCCAAATCCATCTTAAAAGAAGAAATCGGTCCCGACGAGGTCCACCTCTACAAATCGTCAAACCACTATCAGAACTTTATTGACTGCATCAGGACCAAAAGGCCCACCGCGGCTCCGATTGAACAGGCGCACCGCTCGATCACGGTTTGCCACCTTGGTAATATTGCTATGCGCCTTGGCCGAAGAATCCGGTGGGATCCTGAAGCAGAGAAAATCATCGGCGATGACCAGGCCGGCCGGATGCTGTCGCGGACGATGAGAAGCCCGTGGCGCATATGATATTTACTATTTATTATTTGTGATTAACGAAAGCTCAATTAGCTTATACTTTTTGGTGATTATGTTATGACACAGGAACATATTAATCGACGGGATTTTTTAAAAAGAGCGGCGGGTGCTTCCGTAGCCGCTGTGGGATTTCCTTATCTGGTTCGTTCTTCGGCGATGGGTAACACAGGCTCGGTTGCGCCGAGCGAACGGATTACACTGGGTTTTATCGGCACAGGCGGTCACGGCAGAAGCGTCAACCTGAAAAACTTTTTGGGCAATGCGGATGCTCAGGCTTTGGCCGTTTGTGATGTCGATCCGATTAACCGCAATATCGCCCGTGACATGGTAAACAAAAAATACGGCAATACCGACTGCGCGACGTACAGCGATTTCAGGAAGGTTTTGGCAAGGGACGATATAGATGCGGTGATGATTTCGACGCCGGACCATTGGCACGTTCCGATGTCGATCGCAGCGGCAAAAACGGGCAAGGACATTGAGTGCGAAAAGCCGACGTTGACCGTCGAAGAGGGCCGGGTGCTGTGCGATGTGATGAAACGTTACGGCCGGGTCTTCCAATGGTCCACTGAAGACCGGTCCGTCGATGTTTACCATCGGATGTGCGAGCTGGTCCGCAACGGCCGGATCGGAAAAGTTCATACGATCCGCGTCGAGCTGCCGAGCGGGCCGGACGCACCTGGCGACCCGAAGCCGATGCCTGTGCCGGATGGTTTCGATTATGACATGTGGGTAGGCCCAGCGCCATGGGCGCCCTATACGAAAGACCGCTGTCACTGGAACTTCCGTTGGATTCTGGATTACTCGGGCGGCATGCTGACAGACTGGGGCGCGCATCTGCTCGACGGTGCCCAATGGGGAAACGACAGCGAACATACCGGGCCGGTGGAGGTCGATGGCAAAGGCAAGTTCTGGACGGATGGACTTTACAATACGGCTAAAGAATATCGAATCGAATACAAATATGCCGACGGGGTGAGATTGATCGTGACATCAGGCACGCCGAGCCTGCGATTCGAAGGCTCCGAAGGTTGGATCGGCAATCGAGGTTGGAGGGCGCCGCTGCAGGCCGAGCCAAAATCCATCCTAAATTCGGCGATTGGGCCGAATGAAATTCACCTTTATACCTGCAAGGCCGGCGAGCAGCGGAATTTTCTCGATTGCGTTAAGTCTCGTAAAGACTGCTATTTTCCGCCCGAGATTGGACAGCGGTGCTTTACCATCACTCACATCGGGAATATCTCGATGCTGCTGGGGCGAAAACTCAGATGGAACCCGGACAACGAGCGGTTTATCAACGATGAACAGGCCAATCGGATGCTATCACGCGCAATGCGAAGCCCGTGGCGATTGTAGGAATGATAAATGATTATTGATGAGTGATTATTGAGAAGGAAAGTATTATGAACAGTCGATGCGAAATAAATCATACGATTTTGTTGTTCGTGGGGATTTTTTGTTTTTTATTAGCGACATGTGCCCAAGCTGAGCAAGTCACCTTAACGAGTAGCAATTTCTCTGCTTGGCGAGGTGATACAGGACAATGGGAGATTGTGGGTGATGTGTTTACGGATCCGGCGGATGAAAAGCTGCTGAGCAGCAAACCGGGAACGGGGGCTGTTGTAAACGGGCCGACGGGCAGGACATCGAATTTGTTCAGCAAGGCCGAGTTCGGAGATGTTAAAGCTCACATCGAGTTTATGGTTTCGAAAAGCTCGAACTCCGGCGTGTACTTCATGGGGCGGTACGAGATTCAAGTTTACGACAGCTATGGCGTCGAGAAAGGCGAATACCCCGGCATCGAGTGCGGCGGTATTTATGAGCGGTGGGATGAGAGCGGGGATCCCAAGGGTTATGAAGGTCATTCGCCGCGAGTCAACGCATCGAAAGCTCCAGGGCAGTGGCAAACGTTCGATGTCATCTTCCGAGCACCGCGTTTCGACAAGGCGGGGCGAAAAGTTGCAAATGCGCGATTTGAGAAGGTGGTTCACAATGGTATAGTTGTTCACGAGGACGTGGAACTAACCGGGCCGACGCGGGCTGGAGCGTATAATGATGAGAAACCAGCCGGGCCGCTGATGTTCCAGGGTGACCATGGGCCGGTGGCGTATCGCAATATCAGGATAGAGCTGGCGGGTGCAAATCCTTTCTTTGCGATGGATACGGCAACGAAAGACGCCGCACACCAAACCGCAAAAGAGCAGGTCAAGATGGTTAAGGAATTGGGCTATGCCGGCATCGGATGTACGGCGGGCAAAGGGCTGGGTGAAATGGCCGAAGAGTTGGATAAGAACGGTCTGAGGCTTTTCACCGTCTATCTCGGCATAAATATCGATTCCGATCAGCAGAAATACGGCCCGGAATTGAAAGAGACAATCGAGGTATTAAAAGGACGTAATGGAATGCTGTGGCTATTCGTTCTTAGCAAGAAGCACAAACCTTCCTCCACTGCCGGTGACGACCGCGCCGAAGAAATTCTCCGTGAGGTCGCGGAAATGGCCGCCGAGGCTGACGTGCGAGTAGCGCTCTATCCCCACACCGGATTCTGGGTCGAACGAGTGGAAGATGCCGTGCGCGTGGCCAAGAGAGTGAATTGCAGAAACGTCGGCGTAACTTTCAACCTATGCCACTGGCTCAAGGTCGATGACGAGAAGAATATGAAGTCGTTAATTAAATTGGCGATGCCGCATTTGTTCGTGGTCACAATAAACGGCGCCGACAGCGGCGGTAAAAATTGGAAAACTCTGATTCAAACGCTGGATCGCGGCACATTCGATATGCGGGGATTCTTAAAGACCCTGTCAGACTCAGGCTACACCGGCCCGATAGGATTCCAGGGCTATGGCATAGGCGGCGACGCCTACGAGAACCTGAAGCGCACAATGGACGCCTGGCTCGAATTGAACAAATAGAGATGGCTGATTTGTACCCGCCGGGCAAATAAAGTCGTGCGTTTTTCGATGTCTTTGTTAATATGGGAACATCATATAGATTCTAAGATTATTTTATTAATAACTCAAACTGACCGTTTCGCGTTGTCATCCCTGCGAAAGCAGGGATCCAGGAACGTAACGGATTCAGTGGATTCCCGCTTTTGCGGGAATGACAGATTGTGTTATGTTCTTGTCATTGAATGACTTACCATGTCATTCGGCTCAAAAATGGTCAGTTTGAATTAATAAGGAATTGAAATATACAGGTGATTGATGGAAACGCTCAAGTTATTACGTGATTATTTTCCGATGGCGGTTTTTACCGGTAAGTGCCTTGTGTTCATCAGTGAGGACTGGCGTGTGGAGTTGACCGAGCATAAGGACAGCGATTTTACGAAGTCCGAAAATTCGCCTTCTATTATACGCGTTAGAATCTTCAAACGGACGCTGGAAGGCGATTTGATCCCGGGGCATTACGAAGATTTCCAGCTTGCCTCGTTGGGTGAGCTTGCCGAACAAATTGAAAAGTACGTGCAGTTGGCGATTGGAACGAACCTGCGGGAGAAAATTTAGTGAACAACACATGGTATTTTGTGTGTTTTTTATACGATGACAAAATCCCGCAGGATAGGTCTGGGGTCTGAACATATGTATGGGTAATCTGAAGATTGAAGAGCATAATGGAGCTTCGGTTTTTATTGCAAAGATTGTGCCGGGCAGCAGTGGGCCAACGCGGATTTGCGGATTGCTCGGCGAGATGCTGAAGGTCAAGGTATCTGCGGCGCCGGAAAAAGGCAAGGCCAATCAATGCTTGATTAATTTCTTATCCAAACAACTCGGCGTGAAAATGAACGCCGTGAGTATCATTTCCGGTACAACAAGTCCGGTCAAGCACATGAGGGTTTCGGGAATGTCCGCCGATGTACTGCTAAAGAAGCTGAATCTAAACGAACAGGGTCTTCGTTAATGACTGACAAATCGACTTTACTTTCGCAAACTTTGCCCCAGGACGAGACCTCACTTAAGTACATACTGAAGCTGGCGGCCCCGATGGTGATTGCGCATATCTCTTTTACTATCATGCAGTTCGTTGACAGGTTCATGGTATCGCGACTTGGAACCGAAGAGCTGGCGGCGATTCTTCCGGCGGGGTATGTTGGTTTTTTGCCGGCCGCATTCGCAATCGGGGTGATGACCAGCGTCAATACGTTTGTCAGCCAGAGCCTCGGCAGAGGTGATAAAAAGGCCTGCTCGAATTACTGCTGGCAGGCGATATATATGGGTTTAGCGTATTCGCTTATTGTCGTGGTGGTTATGTGGCCGGCGGCTCCGGCGATATTTAAAATGCTGGGTCACGAGCCGGCTGTTGCCGCGATGGAGGTTATATACCTGCGGATTATGCTCTATGTTCAGGTTCTGGCGGTTTTTGTCTGGGCGAGCAGCCAGTTTTTCATGGGGGTGCATCGGCCGGTTGTTATGATGTACTCTGCGATAGCCGGACAGGTGGTGAACGTTGCTGCCAACTACGTGTTGATTTTCGGTAAATTCGGTTTTCCGGCAATGGGAATCGCCGGCGCCGCATGGGGCACATTTATCGGGATAGCCGCAGGTTCAGCTATTAGAATGGCGGTCTTTTTGATCGGAGATATTAATACGAGCTTTAAGAGCAGGCATAGTTTGAATATCGATTTTGGCAAAATGGCTGACCTGCTTAAAGTGGGTTTTCCCGCGGGAATCGGTCTGATGGTGAACATCGCGCTCTGGGGGGTGATTTTGTTTGGGATGGTCGGCCGGTTCGGAAAAGACGCCCTGGCGGCTACAAGTGCCGTTCTTTCATGTGTGAATGTCTCGGTTATGCCTGTGTTGGGTCTTGCGACGGCTTTGACCGCCGCCGTGGGAAAGGCGATCGGAGAGGGGAAAAAAGATGTGGCAATTAAACAGACCAGCGTGTGTTTGAGAATAGGACTGGTTTACATGGGACTGATCGGTCTTTGCCTATTAGTATTCAGGAACGGAATCATGGCGTTTTGGTCCTCAGACGATGCAGTCATCGGCATTGGCATCAGGATTTTCGTTCTGGCGGCAATTTACCAGGTCTTTGATGCTGCCACACTGATTTATAACGGCTCGCTCCGCGGCGCCGGCGACACGGTTTGGCTGGCAATAGTCTCGGCGTTTGGAGCTATTGTCGTGCTGGGAGTCGGCAGCTTATGTATCGTTAAACTGTTTCCCGGACTTGGTGCGTTGGGACCATGGATCGGAGCGACTCTCAGCATCATAACGGTCGGGCTGGCAAATCGGTGGCGGTTCAAGAGCAATCGCTGGATGCGAATAGACCTGTTCAAACGCCATGGGGTCAGCGTGCCAATCAGCAATGGAGCAACGGTTGAATAGCAAGGCCGGCGTTTAGTCGATTAGCTTTCGCAGTTTGATGTTGCGAACCGCTCCGGCAGTCTGCCATGTCGCAACACCCATCGGCTGGCACAAATCCATTTCGGCCCGGGTATCGATCTTTCGGTCGGTTATATCCATATCCACGAGGGGCTCTTCTCCTTCCTCCTGGAGCCATGCCTGTATCCTGTTGGGTATAACGCGCAGGCGGACGTGGTACCACTTGCCGTTCTCGAAAGAAACAAACCGGCTCGTTTCGTTGTTGGCGGCGTCGTAGTAGTCGATATTGGACAGCCCGCAGAGCGTGCCGCCCCAGCCGCCAAGAATCAGCGAGCAGTAATTCTCGTTAACGGGAAACGTTAGCCCGCAGAAAAAGTCGCTGCCGGAGACCCGCATGGCTTCCAGCGTGATTTCGTAGTTCATACGGACCAGCGGGCCGGCCCAGGTTATGCCGGTCATATCGTTGCCTTGTTCGAGGTAAATGCTGCCGTCCTTGACATAAACCTTTCCCTGTCCCCCGAAATCAGTACTTTTCCAGTTTCCGAGTGTTTTGCCGTCGAAGAGACTCATTTCGGCCGGCGGAGCAGCCGGCTTTGTTTTCGGTTTACTTGTCACATCCTCAGTGCCGGCCTGATGACATGCTCCGATGATAAGGACGCCGAGAAGCAGCAAAGTCGTGGATAGCATATTGCGCCACGTATAACGCTTCAAAGAGAGTTTACGACAAAACAAGGTGTCTGCAGAAGTATTGTATTTGGTACCCATCATATTTCTCCGGTCATCAAAGAATAACATTGAACAAAACGACCTTAAAGTATATAATATGTATAAACTATGAGAAAGATTTTTTCTGCAACAATTTATTTTTTGATTTTATCGCCGGCCCTGCTTGCACAGCGGAACGCACCCCTGGCTAATGAAGACAAGGTGGGTCTGTACGCAAGGTCTATCGAACAGGTTCTTCGTCTCAGAGATAACGAAGTCGACCTGGCAACGGCCGTTTTGATTTCCTCGGAGCTATGGAGTGATAACTGGAGTGAAATAGTAAACGGACGGATATACCTGTCAAGGTTGGATGATATGGCTCTGGAAATTCGCGAAATGCTCAGACGCAGAAAACTGGGAGCGGACTCCAGAGCGATTCGGGTAATGAACAAGTATTTATTCGATAAGCTGGGATTCAAGTCGATTTCAGAAGCAACCGACCCGAATAGCCTGTTTTTGCATACCGTCATGGATAAAAAACAAGGATATTGCCTGAGTATGTCCGTTCTTTATCTTTCAATTGGCGAACGGCTTGGCCTTCCTTTGCATGGAGTCGTTGTACCGGGGCATTTTTTTGTCAGATATGACGACGGACGTGTGAGATTCAATATTGAAACGACAAGCAATGGTGGAAATGCCTCCGACGAGCACTATATAACAAAGTTCAAGGTGCCCAAACTTAACGGTCGGAGTATTTATTTGAAGAATCTGACTAAGATTCAGACGCTGGGCTGTTTCTTCAATAATCTTGGGAATAGTTACAGCGATGTCGATGATATAGAGTCTGCATTACTGGCGTTTGAACGCGCTGTCGAGATAAATCCGACATTGTCCGAATCCCGTGCGAATCTGGCCAACATTTACCTGAAAAAGGGGCAGGTTGCAGACGCGATCAACG
This sequence comes from uncultured Phycisphaerae bacterium, assembly GCA_965372295.1. GTDB lineage: Bacteria > Planctomycetota > Phycisphaerae > Sedimentisphaerales > Anaerobacaceae > JAFGPJ01. The sequence continues at coordinate 911 of CBDVBU010000089.1, read as the reverse complement.
AATACCATGCCGCCCTGAAAATCAACCAAAATGATGCCAAAACGCACAACAATCTTGGGAATGCGTACACTCAGCAAGGCTCGTTAGGCTATGCGGTTTCTGAATATACGCGATCAATCAGTTTGGACCCCAAATTTGTAGATGGATACAAGAATCTTGCCCTCGTATACAGCAAACAGGAAAGGTATGGCCGGGCAGTAGCGGAATTGAAGAAAGCGATTATTCTGGGACTGGAAGACGCCGGTTGTTATAGCCAATTAGGCGATATTTATAGCCAGAAGGAGGATTACGAGGAGGCAGTCAAACAATACAAGAAGGCATTGATAATTAAACCTGATTTTCTCGATGCTCATTACGGCCTTGCGATTTGTTACAGCAAGATGGGTATGATTGAGGATGAAATTCAGCAGTACAAGATGATTCTTGCTATTAAACCTGATATGCTTTCCGCCCTGGTCAATCTGGGCAATGCGTATTTCGGACAGGATAAGTACAACGTGGCCATTATGCATTATAAAAAAGCTGTTCTATTAGAACCTAATGAACCTATGGTCTATTATAACCTCGGGGCAGCGTATTCCAACAATGAGAATTACGAGCAGGCAGTGGCTGCATATCTAAAGGCTGTGGAGATTGATCCGGGAATTGGCGATGCGCATTACGGGCTTGCCTTCGGATTTTATCAATTGAAGAAGTATGATCTGGCCTGGGAACACATTAAAATTGCCCGGGATTTAGGCGTGAAGGTAACAAAAGACCAACTTGACGCCATCAAAAGAAAATTGTAGTAGCAAGCCCACGGCAAAAACTTCAAAACACGACATACGATATACCACATACGAAATACGAAACACGAAATTGGCTTTGTTTTTTTGTGCCCAGCAGGCCGGTTTATTGCCATAATTTCCTTT
>CBDVBU010000088.1:0-10466 GCA_965372295.1 uncultured Phycisphaerae bacterium | reverse complement strand
CGCATTTGACGGGAATCTATCCGAAATTAACGGTCACAATCTATTCTTTTGCCGGTGGGCTAAAATACTGAAAAAATTCCGAATCGCTCGGCAAAACGATAGTTGTCCCTTCACCGAGTGACTTCTCGTAAGCTTCCAAAGTCCGGACAAACGAATAGAACTCAGGATCCTTTTCAAAAGCCCGGGCGTATATTTTGATGGCCTCGGCGTCACCTTCACCTTCCAATTTCTCGGCATCTTTGTAACTTTCGGCAAGCAGGATTTTCTTTTGTTTGTCGGTATCGGCCATGATTATAAGAGCTTCTTCCTCACCTTCGGAGCGATATTTTTTTGCGATCCTCTGCCTTTCAGCCTTCATTCGGTCATAGACCGATTGTCTAACCTCCTGCGGCAGGTCAGCCCGCTTTATTCGCACGTCGATGACCCGGATCCCGTAGTCGCCGGCTTTCTGGTCGCACTGCTCGGCCACTTTGTCCATTATCTGTTTGCGGTTGACCGAGACTATCTCCGTCAGGCTATGCCTGGCAAGCTCTTCGCGCATTTCCGAGAAAACAATATCGTCCAGTCTTGACTGGGCGCCGGACTCGGTTCCCACGGTTTTATAGAACTTGAGCGGGTCGATGATCTTCCAGCAGGCGTAGTTGTCGATAACCAGGTGCTTTTTGTCGTCGGTCATAATCTTTGCCGCAGCGGCGTCGTATTCCAAAACCCGAGCTTCGAATTTGTGCACCGCCTGAATCAGCGGAATCTTGAAGTGCAGACCGGGTTGTTTCACTTCTTTCACAAATTTTCCCAACTGAGTGACAATGGCCTGCTCGGTTTCATCTACGGTAAACAGCGAAGCGGCCAGTACCGCCGCAGCTATCACGATGATTGCAATTACAACTATGACTTTTCCGTTCATCTCGGCCTCCGAATTTCAGGGTTTGTATTCTGTGGTGGACCGCCAAATGGGGCGCCCTCAAGGGGCAAAAGTTTCAGCACGCCGTCTCCGGTCTCGGAATCTATTATGAACTTCCTGATACCGGGCAGCACCTTCTCCATGGCTTCGAGATAAAGCCGCTTCCGCGTCACTTCTTTTGCCTTCTCGTACTCTGCAAGCACGGCCAGAAATTTCTCGACGTCGCCCTGGGCCCGCGTCACCTTTTCTTGCTTGTAGGCCTCCGCCGCCAGGACCATGCTTCGGGCCTCGCCGCGAGCCTTGGGAATGAGGTCCTCCTTATAGCCCTCAGCTTCCTGGATCAATTTCTCCTTGTCCTCCTTGGCGCTTACCACGTCGCTAAATGCCGATGCAACCTCTTTTGGCGGCTGGACAGTCTGAAGCTTGACCTCTTTTATCTGAATGCCGCTTTCGTAACCGTCCACTATCTCCTGCAGCAGTGTGTGGATGTCGATTTCCACCTGGAGTTTTTCCTTGATGAGCACATCGTCAATCGGCCTTTCCCCGACAACCTGTCGCAGGGCCACTTCGGCTGCGTCCTTAATTGTGCCTTGCGGCCCTTCAAGATTGCGTACGTTGAACAGATAGTCGGCGGGGTCCTTTATTTTGTACTGGACTATGATTTGCGCATCGATAATCTGCTCGTCACCGGTCAGCATAAGTGACTCTTCGGGATGGAACTGGTATCTTGCCGGCGGACCCTGGCTGATGGTTTCAAATCCGATTTCTATTCGCCGGACTTGCTGTATCTTGGGCTTATCGACTCTTTCGACCGGGCTGGGAAGTCTGTAATGCGGGCCCGGTTCAGTAACTCTTACAACCTTGCCGAATCGGCGTACCACCCCCTGTTCGCCGGGTCGTACAATGTATATGCCCGACAAAAGCCACAACACTAATAGAATTGGGACTACCAATTTGAGCCAGAGAAGCGATTGTCCGGGAAGTTTGAGTCCCCGCCTGTAATCATCCAGCCATTGAGTTATCTGTTCCATCTTAGGTCCTTTCCAAGAAGCAGGCTTTCCTGCAATTGCCACCATGCAAAGTCGATTATAGGCCAGCTCGGGGCCGGGTCAAGAACATTAATTGAAATAAACTGCCCCCATACATATAAGAAATGATCCTTTGCGTCAAGGGGAAAAATTGTCGGAAGCTTTTTGTTTTTGCTTTAACAGTTTTTAATTCCGGGGCCGCCATACCTAATTCCAGCCGATGTCTGCGTCCCAAAGCTCCGCAGTAATGTTGGGTGTGCTTTAGCCCACAGACCAAAGCACATGATATTCTTGATGGTGGGGCAATACCGTAAGGCATCCCATCGCTGAGAATCGTAATTGTCGGATGAACAATATTTCATGACCATTTTGCGCACAAACTCATTTGTAACAGACTAACGGTGAAAACCATCGGGGTTTTACTTTTGCGCCTCATTTTATTTGACAGTTTATTTTACATGATTTAGACTTTCAAATATTTGGATAATCAGGTACTTCAAGAAACTGAAGTTGTCTATGAAGGATGAATGAGAAATGTATTAATTTACAAATACTTTGGTGTTAATCCGAAGGTGATATGGGATACCTGTAAAAATGATCTCCCAGCCCTTAAAACCTTTATCGGAAAAGTGCTTAATGATTAACAGTGAACGAGACTATAGCAAAGAAATAGCCAATCTCTGTAAGCAACATAATGTGAAATACCTCGGATTGCACGGCTCATCTTACGACCAGGAGAACATCGGCACTGAAGATGCCGAAATAAATTTTCTTGTGGAGTTTTTTTTGCCGATGGATCCGAAGCAGCACGGCATGTGCTACTTTGGATTGGAGAAGGAGCTTGGAGACATGTTCGGCCGCCAAGTTGGCTTGTGTGATCTTACCGGCATAACTCATCCGGACATATTGCGGCCATTAACTAAGCGCAAGACCGATATCTATAAAGCTACGGAACCCCCAATGTAAAATTGGGGGCTAAGCAATTTGAGGCTTGACCGGCTGCCGGTAAATATTATCATCAAGGCATGGGAAAAATCATCCGCTATATTACCTGGTTAATGCGATATATCAATCCACTCTGAAAAAGGCTGAAAAATCCCACTACAAGATTTAACACTGAAGATTTTGCCCTGGAGCATTGCCCAATTTTCTTGACTGACTTTCTAATTTTGGTTTTAATGCTACGCTAAGATATTATGAATAATCAAGTATAATTGCCTACATGAACGAATAAGGTTGGAATTTGAAAGGTACAAAGGAAGATGAGAGTCAGTAAACGAGCCCAGGATGTGCCGGCATCGGCAACAATCGCTGTGACTTCGCGAGCGCAGGAATTAAAAGCAGAAGGTGTGGATGTTGTCGGTTTCGGTGCCGGGGCGCCGGATTTCGATACGCCCGATTATATCAAAGAAGCTGCTATTGAGTCGTTGAAGGCTGGCCAGACGAAATACACAACCGCAGCCGGCATTGTCGAGTTGCGGAGAACCATCGCCGAGAAGCTGCGGAAGGAAAACGGTCTGGACTATACTGCCGATCAGGTAATCGTCAATATTGGCGGCAAGCACTCGGTTTACGAGGCGATGCAGGCGGTGCTGGATCCGGGCGATGAGGTGATTCTGCCGACGCCATACTGGGTAACGTATCCGGAGACGATAAAGCTTGCCGGCGCTACGGCAAAGATTATCGAAACCGATAAGAGCACCGGCCACAAAATCACACCGGAGCAGTTGGAAGCGGCAATCACGGACAAAACCGCCATGCTGCTGATAAACTCGCCCAACAATCCGGGCGGATTTACATATACGCCGGACGAGCTTAAAGCCATTGCGAAGGCTCTCGAAGGAACAAATGTAGTTGTCATTTCGGATGAGATTTACGAAAAGCTCATCTACGGCGATACGAAGTTCGTGAGTTTTGCTTCGTTGAGCGAGGATGCCTTTAACAGAACGCTGACTCTGAACGGCTTTAGCAAGACTTACTCCATGACCGGTTGGCGTCTGGGATACACGGCAGGGTCGCTGGAAGTCATCAAGGCGATGGGACGGCTCCAGTCTCACATGACCTCGAATCCTGTTACTTTCTGCCAATATGCGGCGATTGCGGCCCTGGGCGAGCCTTCAGCGGAGGCTATCGAGCAGATGAGGGCAGAATTCGAGCGTCGAGGTAAATATATGTCCGAGCGGTTAAACAGCATCGAAGGCGTGGAATGCCCCGAGGCTACCGGCGCTTTTTACTGTTTCCCTGATGTTTCCGCCCATTATGGCCGAAATATTAATGGTGCGAAGATTACCGGCAGTATGGATTTTGCCAAAGCACTGCTGGAGCAGGCCAATGTGGCCCTGGTTCCGGGTTTGCCGTTTGGCTGTGACAATAATGTGCGTTTGAGTTTTGCCTGTTCGCTCGATCAGATTACCAAAGGATTAGATAGACTTCAAGAATGGCTAAGTCAGTAAAGAGGAAGAAACGCAGCGTCTCTACGCTACGTGTGGTAGAATCTACAGTCTCTGAACAGGCAGTACAAGCGGTCAGGCACGGGGCCTTGTCCGGCTGGCCTATAATTATCGGCTGGCTGGCGATGCTAATTTTTACCGTTCATGCCTGTTCACACATGGTCGCCGCCGGCGATACCTGGGTTGCGATGGCCTGCGGGCGGCATTTTGTCAATCACGGCGTCGATACAGTCGAGCCGTTCAGTGCGAACTCGCACAAGGCTGGGCCAACGGAAGAAGAGATTCGAACCTGGCCCGATTGGGCACAGTGGATTGCAGGCAAAGCCGGTATCAAGACAGTCAAATACTGGCATCCTACCGGCTGGGTCAATCAGAACTGGCTGACGCATGTTATCTTCTACTCGCTGGTGCCCAAATCATCTTATGCAGACGGCATGAGTTTCTCATCTAATGCGCTGGTCTATTGGAAGTTCGCCATTTACATATTGACTGTGATTTGCGTCTATTACACTGGCCGGCTGCTGGGGGCTAATCCCGCGCTTTGTGCCGTCTTCTCCTGCTTTGCGATGTTCATCGGGCGTTCGTTTCTCGACGTCCGCCCGGCAGGTTTCTCAAATATGCTGGTAGCGGTTTTTCTGCTCATACTTGTGCTGGCTACGTATCGAAACATACTTTATATATGGCTTATTGTCCCGGTGGCTGTTTTCTGGTGCAATGTCCACGGCGGATACATCTACATCTTCATTATGCTCGTTCCTTTTGTGGGTCTTAACCTTCTAACGAGCATTTCCAAAAAAAGGTTCATTTCCATCGGACGAAAAGGAATCTACCACACCATGGCCGCGGGCTTCGTCGCTTTTTTAGCGACTATTGTGTTCAACCCGTTTCATTTGACGAATCTTACTCATACGTTCGTCATTAGTTTCAGTAAACATGCCGAGCGGTGGCGTGACATTCACGAATGGAGGTCCGCTTTTGACTGGACCAACCGTGTTGGTACGGGTTTCCCGTTTTTAGTACTTTATATTCTCGGTATTGGCTTATTGATCCTCTGGCTGTTTTCCCGCTTTCTCAGGCCGAGATTCCTCAAAGCGCCCAGGAATGAGCTTGAGGCCCAGAAAAAGTTGTACATCAAGCTGTCGACAGTCTTTGGCTACGCGGCATCCGTTCTGGTCTGCTGGGTGACATTCGTCAGTTTTTCGCTTCTCGGTCTCGATGCCGTAAGCTTCTTTTGGTGTGCGGCCTTCGTAGCTATTATCTTGCTGAGTATTTATAAAAATGTTCATTTCATATATTTAGCGGTTCTATTGACCCTGTTGGCCGTATGGTCAGGCGATGTGGCCGCCGGTTATAACGGCAGATATTTCTATCCTTTTGTTATATTGCCCGTCTATGTCGTATTGCATACCCTGGCTTCACTGTTTTCCAAACCGGCAAAATACAAGCCTGAGAATATTGCCTTTGCGATCCTGGCGGCCCTTGTTTCTATAGTGCTGATGGCAGCGATCTTTAATCCGTTCAAGTTCGAACTGCCGTTATGGAACGTAGGACAATTCTTTGGTTTGCAGCGAATATGGCGCCCGGTGTATGAACGTAACCTCGGATTAAGCTATAGAAATTTATTCGATGTGCTTTATATGCTCAACATGGTTTCGATTATTTTCTGGATTGGATTTCCTTACCTGAAAGAAGTCCTCGGCAGGGCACGAGACGAGGCAAATCAAAATCATCGAGCCGAGACATATCAATTGCCCCGGATTGATTTGGCGGTAATCACTATCGCGGCCCTGACGATTTATATGGCCATCCGTTCCCGCAGGTTTATCCCGATAGCCGGGATTGCAGCCTGCCCCGTTGCGGCGATGTTTATCGACCAGATAATTCGCGGGATTTCGGCGAGTCGAAACTTCTATGCTGACAATCGCCTGAAAGTTTCTCCCATGCCGCGCAGTCTGCAATTATCTTTTACCGTTGCCGGTACTTTGGCGATCCTGTTTTTCGGTACTTGGTGGGGGCTTAGGTTCAAGTGTGTCTATCTCGATCCGTGGCCTTCTGACCCGAAACTGAGTTCTGTTTTTATGCGGATGACCGCCTCGGACGCCAAGCCTTTCTACGCTCTGAAGTTCATTAAAGATAACAAGCTGGAAGGTAAAATGTTTAACTACTGGACCGAAGGCGGCTTCATCGCCTGGGGCCAGGAGCCTGATCCGAATACCGGCCGAACCCCTCTGCAGTTATTCATGGACGGCAGAGCACAGGCGGCATATAACCGCAGAGCCTTTGATATCTGGACACATATTATGTCCGGGGGACTCCCTGGTTCGACCGGATATGAGATCATGCAGGCCGCCCAGATAAGAGCGAGGACGACTGGAAAGAAATTGGGACAAATATTGACTCCGGACGATTATGTCAAACTCGGGCAGTCTATGAGTGATGAGTTTGAAAAACGTAATGTCTGGGTTGTCTTAATGCCCTCTGCCGTATACAATGATCCCGACCAGACAAGCTCTTATCATACGATAAAAGGATTTGAACGGAATGACAATTGGCGGGTCGTGTTTTTCAATAACAGACAAAAGTTATTCGTTGACAAAAGAACGCCCCGGGGCAAAGAACTTTTCGAAGGCATATTTAACGGAAAAACCATCTATCCGGATAATTACCACAAGAACCTGATAAGTGCCCATAGCCGGCTTTATTATCGTCCGGGCATAGAGGAAAAAAAGAAGGCTCTTAATTTTGCTATAAAGGCCTTTAATCTAAATCCGATGCCGACCACCATTCTTGAAATACTCCTTATGGCCACGAACTTCGTCGAACTAAGTCCCGGTGTTAATAAGTTTTGCCTGGATTATTTCGGTGAGTTTACGGAAAAAGAAAATATTTGGGCTAAGCAGGATGGTTACCGGCACAAAGTTGAAGCCGTACGATTGGCGTGCTACCATCTGAAGAAACTCGCCCAGTCGCGGAGAGATACAACACTTGTGAACTTCTATGCCAGCAAGGAAAATGAATATTTACTTGAATTGGCGAGTATACATCAAAGCAAGAGGTGGTGAATGGTTTCAATCAGCGTTTTTTTTCCCTGTTATAATGAGCAGGAAAATGTTGGCCGGGCCGTTGAAAAGGCGCTTGGGGTCATGCAAAAGCTCAACGCTGATTTTGAAGTAATTATAGTTGACGATGGCAGTTCTGACGATACCGGGCGAATCGCCGATGAGATTGCAGGGCGGAATGGCAGGGTAAAAGTCGTGCATCATGAAGCTAATCTTGGTTACGGAGCTGCGCTGCAATCCGGTTTCAAAGCGGCAACAAAAGAGCTTGTCTTTTACACCGATGGCGACGGCCAATTCGATATTAACGAAATGCCGCCGCTGCTTGCCCTGATGGAGCAATACGATATTGTCAGTTGCTACCGGCTGAATCGCCAGGACTCGATAATCCGCAAAATCAATGGCTGGTGCTGGACAAAGTTGATTTGCTTGATGTTCGGCCTGAAAATCCGCGACATCGACTGTGCTTTCAAGTTATATAAAAGGGAGATATTTGATAAAATCGAATTGTCGAGTACCGGTGCTCTGATCGATGCCGAGATACTGGCGCGGGCCGCACGCAAGGGGTACCGTATAACTCAAAAAGGCGTGCATCATTATCCGCGGGCGGCCGGCGAACAATCCGGCGCGAGTTTACGAGTGATTCTCCGTGCTTTCAAGGAGCTAATTAAGCTGCAAAGTCGAATCCGGAGCGGGAATTGATAGCTGAAACTAAATATGATATGCGAAGTGCAATATATAAGTTATGAACGAAGGAAAAGTAAATCTATTTATCTATGGCTCACTGCGGGACAGAAGAATCTTCCAATCAGTCAGTGGGTCGAGTTTTGCCAGAAAAGCATCTAAAATCGACAATAAGACCCTTTTTGCCGAACCTGCTCTGTTACCGCGCTACCGAAGGGTCAGCCCGGATAATGTCTATTATTACGCCATTGCAGCACCATCTTCGAGAATTGAGGGTTTTGTAATCCATGATGTTCCCGCCGCGGCAATGGCTGAAATCGATAGGTATGAAGGCAAGCGTTACGAAAGAGAGACCGTTCAAGTTAACACCGCAAACGGTTCCATCGAGGCCCAGGCATACCTGGTTACTCACGACTTGATGGAAAAACATTTCGGTGACAGATTCCACGTCAACCTGATACACGAACTATGGCTTCGGAAACGCATCGAGAAATTCATCAAAAGACGTACTCGTCCCGGCGAACGAACGGTTGACGCCGAGTCGGAACGCCGAGCCGATCGAGAGCTGCTCGCAACAACAGAACGTGACCTGGTGATGAGTCATTATCATACTGATGCCGTAAGTGATTATTTTCTTGAGCATGAGCTGGACCGTCCCCGGCCAAGCATAAAACACCTGTGCGATGATCAACAGGCAAAGCCGTTTATCAAAAATTACATGGCTTTAGCCGTGAGACAGGTTCTACTCAATCAGCTCGAAGAACAAATCCAGTCCCGATACCGCTTCGAGCTTGAGCGTATGCGCACTTCAGAAAGATACTACAACCGGGCGATCAGTTTGCTGGCGGCTCTGCAAATGATAAATGCAAACCAAAGCGCTGTTAATTTGATAGTTGACGAATGTCTCCGGACAATGCCCTGTGATAGAAACGATCTTATTGACTATGTTAAATACGGTGTACGTGCTTCGAAGAGCATGTTCGATCCTCGTGTGGCCCAGGCAAAACTGACTCGAATTCGTTCGAATCTTCAGCCCGGACTGGTTCCGCTTGGATTTGAGATCGAATTGAGTAATGTCGGGGCGGCGGCTGTCGAGCCGCAAAGAAGCATCCAAAAAGCGTTTGACTCCGTATATGACGGATTCAAATACTTCTATGATTTTCGCCTGGAAGTTTTGAGCTGGAAGCTCGGCGGATATATTGACGACCACACCGGCTCAACCAACCAGGCACGGCGGAGAGGCTTTTTGGAGCTTGCGCCGGGCAGACTGAATATCGCAGGTGAACTATCTCGGCCGGCAACTGCCGATCCCTGGCTGCTTAATCAGTTAATAAATGAGATTGTAAATTTCTATGATGTCCGCCCACATAGTTTGCATCTGTCTCTCCAGCTTCGGAAAAGCCAGCGCGACAACCAGAAGATTCTGCCGCTCGGTTTTGTCAAGTGTCTGCTCGCACTCGGCGGCGGTCCGGAGCGTAAGGGCACAGGCGGGCTGTGGGTCTCAAGGATGGGATATGACGAGATTAAACAATACGAGTATGGTGAAGAACTCGTCTTTGCCAGAACCAGCAAGCGCAGATGGTACCTGGGTGGGGACGACATAGCTAACAAACCCCCGGCACAGGCAACTACGCACGTCCAGCAGTATAAATTTATACGATTGGAAAAAAGAGCAAATTATGAGCCGTTAATCATGTGCCTGAAGGGTTTGCAGATATCGTACAATCCCGCCGAATATTTGACTGCCGAACAATTAAAGAATAACCGAAGATTGCAGCATCAATATGAGGAATTGAAGAAATGGGCAGTCGAGCCGACGGAAATAAGCCACCAGATGATCAGCCGGTTTGTAAGAACCGTGCAGGATGGCTTGATGAACGAGGGGCACCGTCAGCCCGCCCATACGCTGCACTATATCGACTGGGTGCTCAGCGCGATTGATGTTCAATTGCGAATGTTCAATAAGCAGCTCAGGCAGTTCTTATGACGCTGATCGCGTGTTTCGCGTTACGTCTCGCGCATCTCCTTTAGTTTCTCTCTTATGAATTCAGCCGTACGCCAGGCGGCATCTTTACCGAAAGCAAGGCATTTGTGTATCCCGGTATTGAAAGATTTTGCGAACTCTTGCGATTGAAAGCCCGCCAAGGCCGAATTTTTATCGAAAGACTGATGGACATCGCCCTCGGGTGCGGGCGCCAGCATATAGATTGCAGTTGCAAAGCCGGCAAAATAGACAATCAGCAGGAAAATGAATTTGGTTCTCCAGCCCTTCACAAAGATTCCCCCTTCCTAAAGAAACCATTTTGTCGGCCGGTCCCCCCCAACTGGCCTATTGTATTCGTCTCTA
>CBDVBU010000087.1:0-10514 GCA_965372295.1 uncultured Phycisphaerae bacterium | reverse complement strand
GGCCGGCCGTGAAATAATACAGGCGATTTACCGTTTACAGCCAGTCTCACATCTTCGACCATCTGGCCGTTACTCATTTCAACAACCAGGAAAATCCGAAATTCATCTGCGGCTTTGCTTATCTGCTCGGTCGGAAACGGCCACAGCGTAATCGGGCGAATCCAGCCGGCCTTAATCCCTTCTTCTCTTGCCCTGCTCACAGCACTGCGGACAATTCTTGCCGCCACGCCATAGGCAACCACTACGATGTCAGCATCGTCAATCTCGTATTGTTCGCAGAGCACCTCGTTTTGTTCTACCTGTTTATATTTGTCCCGTAGTTTATGGTTATGTTTTTCCAACGCCCCTTCGGGAAGCCACAATGAGCGGACAATGTTTTGCCCTCTGCCTTTGGCTCCGGTCAAGGCCCAGTCTTTAGCGGGCAGTTCCCGGCCCTGCTTTTTCTCCAATACTATCGGCTCCATCATCTGGCCCAGGATGCCGTCGGCAAGGACCATCACTGTCATCCGGTACTGGTCGGCCAGGTCGAATGCGAGCGGCATACAATCGACCAGTTCCTGCACACCCGATGGTCCGAACACGATTGTTCGATAATCACCGTGTCCGCCGCCCCGAGTGGCCTGAAAATAATCGGCCTGTGACGGCGCGATATTGCCCAGGCCCGGCCCGCCTCGCATGACATTAACCACGACCGCCGGTAGTTCGGCGCCCGCCAGATAGCTGATTCCTTCCTGCATCAGGCTAATGCCGGGACTGGATGAGCTTGTCATCGCTCTTTTGCCCGTGGCCGAAGCTCCGTAGACCATATTAATCGCGGCCAACTCGCTCTCGGTCTGCACGAAAACGCGCCCTTCCTCGGGCATTCTGCGTGACATATAGGCGGGGATTTCGTTTTGCGGCGTAATCGGATAGCCGAAATAGGCATCGCAGCCGGCAATGATTGCCGACTCGGCAAGGGCTTCGTTCCCACACATTAAAATCCTCTCGCCGGTCCCGTTGGAAGTCCGCCCTTCTTCTGTCATATTCCTGTTCCTTGTAGAATCTGTAACAGGGCTCACTCTTTTTCCTCAATTATCCTTTGCCCGCCTTCTTCGCGAGGCTCGATGAGTATCTCGACATTACCGGAATCGTCCCGAAGCACTTCGATAATTGCTTCCGGGCATATAATCGCACAGGCACCGCAGCCCGTGCAATCATTGTTGTTTACCTTAGCGGGGAAGTAGCCGATGCTGTTTGACGTTTCGGAAATGACTATAGTATTTTTCGGACATACCACCACACACAAGCCACAGCCTTTGCATCGTTCGGTGTCGATAATGATTTTGCCAGCCATTCTCAGTATTCGTATTGCCTATCTTCCATTTAGCCCACGGTTTCACCGGGGATTTTTTCCACATAAGATCCGTACTCTAACAAGTCCAGAAGTTCCTGTAAAGCTAAAAGACCATCGTTTGATTCTATCTGAAACGTATATCTTTTAGTCAACAGTATTTAGAATACATCGTTTCTTTTTTCTGTCTGCATCTCGTATTGCTAAGCCTGGAGGCGAAAAATCTTGTGTTCCTTATCGAATCGGATGCCCCGCCCCTGAGCAACATCTTTCGGACCGAGACCGATCAGTGCCAGCGGATTGTCGAATCCCATCGCAAGAAGCTCGTTGGCGCCAACCAGATCCAGGGATGCCAGGTGATTCATACATTGGAGCATTGTCGCCGACGAGCCGGCCAAATACCCCGTTGTCAAGTCGTGCAGCAAACCGTCCTCTTCCAGAATCACCTGATGACCCAGCACCTCGTATTTACCGGCTGGGAGCCCCGCCGGCGATGAAGCATCACTGACAACTACACAGCGCTTGGAGTTCTTGGTTCTGATAAAGGTCTTCAGGATCGATACCGGCAGATGATGGCCGTCGGTGATAATCATCGCGACAAGATCATCGTTGCCCAGTCCCGCCCAGATGGGATTTTCATGCCGGGGTAACATTGCCGGCGTACCGTTGCCAAGGTGTGTCAGCGAGACGGCTCCGGCCCGAACAAGCCGGCACAAATCCTGCTCCCCAGCTATCTGGTGTCCCAACGAAACTGTAATCCCACGGTCAGCGGCATAGCGGGCAAGCTTTTCGGCTCCGTTCGGTTCGGCTGCAATAGTAAGCATCTTGACCCGGCCGTCGGCCCAATCGATTAGCTGCCTGAGATAGTCCACATCGGGTTTTGAAATCCACTGCTCATCATGCGCCCCCCGCGTGCCCTTCTGTGCCGAGATAAAAGGCCCCTCGATGTGAATGCCTAAAAGCCGACCGCGAAACTCAGCTTCCTGCAGCACCGCGGCCATTATGGGCAGGTTATGCTCGTAAACTTCCCTCGAACTTGTGATTATTGTCGGCAGAAACGCCGTAGTGCCGGCTTCGAAAATACCCCGGCAGGCCAGAATAAAATCATCCCGCGTCAGGCTTATATCGGAAAAATTCACTCCCTTATAGCCATTGACCTGAAGGTCCACCAGTCCCCATATTTTTATGCCATTTGAAATCTGTGCTTTACGGCTCATTCTCTTATCCGGTTTCAAATAAATCATCTTATACGAGATTTCCGCATCCCTGTCAAATACGCAGTTTCAATATCCGCCAACACCTCAACAGAAAAAGATGACGTCAGTTTCCCACCGGTGATTCGTGGGATGAATATGATAGTCTACGGCAATCTGCCGCTGGGGGTGGAGATTATTACCCTTGTGGGTGGTTTATGCACGATGGATACCTGATTTGGTCGGCGAAGAGGTTTGGCAATTATATCTGCAGGCTTTGGGACGATAGAGCCAAAAAACTGTCGGCCTATGAGATTTGTTATTTCCCGGATTGTTTAAAACGCCTCTTTTAAAGCCTCGCGAATTACCTCGCAACCTTCCTTGACCGCTTCTTCACTAATGCACAATGGCGGTGCTATCTTAACGCAGCCCCCGCCCACACCTACAGGCGCGAACATCAGTAAGCCCTTTTGGAAACAAAGATTGACCACATTCCAGGCCAGTTCGTAGTCCGGGTCTTTACCGCCCTTTTTGACCATCAGCAATCCGGCGACAAGACCTGCTCCCGGCGCAAAACCTATAACGTCGGAAAACTCGCTCTTTATCTGTTGCAGATTTTTCTGGAGGACTAATCCGACCTTTGCCGCGTTCTCAACCAGCTTTTCCTGCTTGATAACTTCTACGCTTGCCAAAGCAGCCGCACAGCAAACCGGATTGCCCGAGTGAGTACTGGTCATTTCATTGGGCCCGAACAAATCCATCACATCTTCGGTGCCGATTACTGCGCTGATTGGCAATGAGCTGCTGACTCCTTTGCCTATACAGAACAAATCAGGTATGACATCGTACAACTCAAAGCCCCACAAAGTTCCACATCTGCCAAAACCTGCCTGAACCTCATCGAAACAAAGCAAAGCGCCATGCTTGCAGCACCATTTTCTCAGGTCCTTTGCATATTGTTTTGGCATGAAGTTCGGCCCAACTCCCTGGTATGTTTCACTTATTACACCGGCCACGTTATCCGGCTCGACTCCAAGCCGCGCAAGGGTCTTCTCGAACAACTCGAAGCCGGTGTTTTCACAGCGGAATCCGTCGGGGAACGGCACATGAACTATCTCGGGGTCGAGATTTTTTATCCACGCTTTGCCGGCATCCGAACCTCCCATCTGCTGTGCACCAAGAGTCCTGCCGTGAAAGGAATTTTCAAATGACACGATGATGCTCTTGTCGTCTTTGCCGGTCTTTCGTCCGTATGTGCGCATTAGCTTTAGAGCACACTCTGTGCTTTCTGCACCTGTACTGAGTATGAACGCCTTATTTAGGTGTTCCGGTGCAAGCGAAACCAGCTTCTGTGCAAGCTTAATCCTTGGTTGGTTGCCGAAACAATAGGTGGTTAGCAGTGGTTTGGAAGCTTGGTTAATAATTGCATCGGCGATTTTTTTGCAGCCATGGCCGGCGTTGGTAACAAGTACACCGGATGAAAAATCAAGCCACATATTGCCGTAAGCATCGTAAACGTTTACCCCTTCAGCGCGGTCCCAGATTACCGGCGGCTGACCTCGCATGCTTAGTGGCTCCGCCTCACGAAGCTCTTCGATCTGTTTTATTGTCTCATCATTCGGAATTGATCCGCAAAGTTTGCGAAACTTTGTTGATACGGGCTTGACTTTAATTGAAACAAGCGGAAATTCTTTTGCCATCTTATCTTTGGTTTCTTTCTATCTGTTTAAAAAAGAGAAATTAAAATGCTTATCAACCTTTGTGAAAATCAACGCCGCCATTTTCGCCGTAGGTTATTTCGACCCTTCGGCCGTTGTTTAGAATTGACAGCCGGGCCGCCTCAGTCACCAACTCATTGTAAGAACTGTTTGCAGGCGTTGCCATTATACCTTCGCTATCGAATTGCTTAATCAGCTTTTGTCGGCATGCTAAAGCCTGTTTGCGGTCAGTTCCGCCAGATACGTCTATACACTTGCAGATATTTTTTATTATAAATTCGATCGAACGATACCCATATCCGACCGGAGTCAGCCCTTCGCCGCCAAGTTCGATATACTTAAAATAATCCGGACTCGGCTCGGAGTAGTATGTGTCACCTGGCTCGCTGCCTTTTGTAATATAACAGTGTTCGATACCGCGATATTGATCGTTGTGTACGAGCATGCCGCTTTTATTCTCACCCCGGCAGTACATACGGAGGCCCTGAAAATTTCCGCCGGGTCCTTCGTCGGGATAACCCATGATGTTTGTTACGTGCAGGCACGCGTCGTTCTCCCAGATAACGCGGGCATCGGTCCACAAGTATCCTGTTTTGCCGTTGGGATATGTATCTTTTATACCGTATACAGATACCATTTTGGGCAGCAGTCCTGTGATAAAATGCACCTGGTCAACGTAATGGCAGCCAACATAAGTAAACATATCGGAATTTTCTACGGTGCACCAGTTCTGGAAATTTGAATGTCGATAGTAATAGGGCTCGTTCATTTCCGCATGGCCGATACGAAATTCTCCAAACCTGCCTTCTCTATAGAGCCGCCTAGCCATTAACGCCCTGTCATCGAGCCGCTTATGATACTCCACTGCTACGATAAGCCCTTTCTGGTAGGCGATTTTTTCGATTTCGGCGGCCTGCGAATATTTTAACACCAGCGGCTTAACACAACATATATGCTGGTCAGCGGCAAGAGCGGCTTGTATAACCGAATAATGCAGTTGGTCCGGCACTGAAACGATTACAATGTTGCCTTTGGGCATCTTGTCAATTACTTCTCTGAATAAATCGGGGAAATTCTGTTGCGGGTCAGTATCCATTGAAGGGTACGCCTTGAAGCTATGAGAGGGAAATGCTTTTTTGAGCGTATGGTCCTGTGCCAGCACCTTCAGCGGAGCGCTGTTCAATACGCACACACTAATATCGCCAACAAAACCGAGGCGCTGAAGCTGATAGATGGAAGGCAGAATCTGTACCTGCGTTATCATCCCGCCGCCGATAATATATACCCTGGGTTTCTTACTCATCGATTTGTCTCGTAAATGAATTTTTCCATAATTTCGCTCTCATCTAAAACATAATTACATTCCACATCATCATAAGCAATTTCTCAGGCTCCGGCAAAGATTTTCCTTGCCCTGCCAACATTAAATCTTCTATAACATCTGTGGGTATCACACGGGAAATGACCCATTGGCCCTTATTGGGGCGGTTTAGCCTTTTTTCGCGAGGGGCAGCAATAAAATGAACGCACAGCCGGAAATTGGAGGTAAACTATTGTGACTACATGCAGACTCGCCGCACTGGTAATAATCGTGAGTTTTTCTTATCTGACTTCGGCAGCGGCTGAGCAGGCTGCTGTAGATCCTTCTGCCATCCTGAAAACGCTTGATAAAAACCATCCGAGGTTGATGCTCAAGAACAAAGGCCTGGAGCATCTGAAAAAACTTCACGCAGAAGATGAGGTTTTGCAGAAGTGTGTCGGAGATGTTCTTGGCAGGGCCAACAGCTATATTGGCAAACCGATGCTTACTCACAGGAAGATTGGCCCCCGGCTGCTTCACGTCAGCAGAGAATGTCTACATCGTATTTATGCACTTGGCCTTGCTTATAGATGGACGGGCAAGGATAAGTATGCCAAGAAGGCTGTCGATAACATGCTGACGGTTTGTGCATTCAAAGACTGGAATCCATCGCACTTTCTCGATACGGCCGAGATGTCCCATGCGGTCGGGCTCGGTTATGACTGGCTGTACTCCTATATGGATGCCGGG
Organism: uncultured Phycisphaerae bacterium; assembly: GCA_965372295.1. Classification (GTDB taxonomy): domain Bacteria; phylum Planctomycetota; class Phycisphaerae; order Sedimentisphaerales; family Anaerobacaceae; genus JAFGPJ01. Next base: position 4,223 of record CBDVBU010000087.1, on the reverse strand, counting down.
ACGCGAGAAAAAATCAAAGCCGGCCTCATCAAAAACGGCCTGGAGCCCGGACTGACTGCATACAAAAAGAGCGGGTGGGTGCGAAGCGAACATAACTGGAACCAGGTCTGCAACGGGGGATTGATCGTTGGTTCGCTGGCGATTGCTGAGTCGGACCCGCGCTACGCCGAGCAGATTATTGCTGCCGCCGTCCGGTCGCTGCCTCGTGCTATCAAGAGCTACGGCCCCGATGGTGCGTGGGGGGAAGGGCCGGGCTACTGGAGTTATGCCACGCATTATACCGCCTACGGACTGGCGGCGCTGCAAAGCGCTTTGGGCAACGACTTCGGCCTGCTGAAAATCAAAGGGCTGGCTCAGGCGGGAGATTTTCCGATCTATACTGCCGGTCCGACCGGGCTTTATCTCAACTTGGCCGACGTTGGAGAAAGAAGCTCCAGAAGAACGCTGCCGTGTTTGTTTTGGCTGGCACGTACATACGACAATCCCTTCTATGCCGATGATGAACGCGCTATGCTGGCAAAACGCAAAGCCAGCCCACCGCACATAGTCTGGTATATGCCCGAGCCGAGTATGAAAGTCCCGGCAAGAGATCTTGACCGTTATTTTCGCGGACCTGTGGAAGTGGCCGTATTCCGCAGCGCGTGGAATGATCCAAAGGCGCTTTGGGTAGGCGTCAAGGCCGGCTACAACCAGGTCAATCACGGGCATCTGGACCTGGGCAACTTCGAGATGGATGCTCTTGGTGTGCGATGGGTCCGCGACCTCGGCTCGGACAATTATAACCTTCCAGGCTACTGGGACAAGAAAAGAGGCGGCAGGCGGTGGAGCTATTACCGTTTGAATTCGAAAAGTCACAGCGTCCCGCTGCTGGGCGGCGAAAACCAGGATCCAATGGCGACATCAAAGTTCATTAAATTCGAGTCAAAGAAGTCCTCGGCGTTTGCCCTGATAGACCTGACGAGCGCTTATGAAAACTTTGCGAAGAAGGTGACGCGAGGTATCGCTATGCTGGACGGTAGAAAGGCGGTGCTCGTGCAGGATGAGTTTGAAATCGATAAGCCATGCGAGCTTGTCTGGGCGATGACAACCGACGCGGAAATCTCGCTGGAAGAAGAATGGATTGCAAGACTCACCATCGACGGTAAAGAACTCATGGCGCGGGTCCTGTCACCCTATCACGCTCCGTTTACGGTCGAGTCCGCCGAGCAGAAGCCGCCTCAGAAGACCAATAAAGGCGTCAAACGTTTAATTTTACGCCTGGACGATGCGAAAGATAATGTACGAGTGGCTATTCTGCTCTCGCCTGTATGGAAGAAAAACCGTTTCGTGAGTTCTACCGGATTACGACCGTTAGCAGAGTGGTAAGCCCCGTAAATCAAATAAGTATAAACTCAACTTGACTGGGTTTTAAATTGTCATGCTGAACGAAGTGAAGCATCTGGCCTTAGAACAGGATTTACGCCAAGCTGCAGGTGTGAGATTCTTCGCTGCGCTCAGAATGACAAGTTACATATGTTCTTATCAAAACCATACTTATGCAAAAGTCAGTCAGGTTGAATATAATGATGTCATATCAGGAGGTCAAAAATGCAAAGCCGATTAAGTGGTATCTACAAGAAAGTGGTCATCAGCGTATCGTTGCTCGTGCTTGGATTGTCACCAATCCCGGCACAAGGCGCGGAGGAAAAGAAACCTCAACTCTGCCAGGGCAATTATCAAAGTGAGGAGGCGGCGAAGGAGCAGCTTGCAAAGTTTGCCCAAAGCTATTCCAACCTGGAGCAATGGAAGGAACGGGCCGGGCGAATTCGTGAGAGTATCTTTCATGGGGCCGAACTTTCTCCCTTGCCCGAGAAGTGCGCGCTCAAGCCCATAATTCACAGCAAACGCAAATACAAAGGTTACACTGTGGAAAACGCTGCTTTTGAGTCTTTACCCGGTGTCTTTGTCACTGGCAGCCTGTATCGTCCGCGGAAAGACAAGAAGCCGTTCGCCGCGGTACTTTGTCCGCATGGCCATGCCAGCAGACCTGAGAGCTATGGACGTTTTCGAGTTGACCAGCAAAAACGCTGCGCAACGTTGGCGCGAATGGGGGCTGTGGTTTTTTCGTATGATATGGTTGGATGGGGTGACTGGAAAAATGCAGGCTGGAGCCATAACCGGCCGAAGGTTCTCAAACTCCAGCTTTGGAATTCAATCCGTGCGGTGGACTTTCTCCTTTCGCTGGGTGACATTGATTCGAAGCGTATCGGCATTACCGGCTGTTCCGGCGGAGGAACACAATCGTTTATGCTGACCGCCGTCGATGACCGTATTGCTGTCTCAGTGCCTGCAGTAATGGTTTCAGCCCACTTCTTCGGCGGCTGCAACTGCGAGAGCGGAATGCCCATCCACAAGAGCGACAAACACGAAACCAGCAACGTCGAAATCGCTGCACTTGCCGCTCCTCGGCCGCAACTTCTTATCTCCTGTGGCGGCGACTGGACTAAAAACACGCCAAATGTCGAGTATCCTTATATAAAAAACGTCTATCGCCTCTACGGTGCTGAAGCAAACGTGGAGAATCTGCACCTTCCAGATGAGGGACATGATTATGGTCTTTCCAAGCGTCTCGGCGCCTATAAGTTTTTGGCAAAACACTTAAAGCTTTCGCTCGACAAAGTCACCGGGCCGGACGGCTCAGTCGATGAGAGCTTTGTCGTTATTGAAAAACAGGAGGATATGTACGTTTTCAACGCCGAGCATCCCCGGCCCGCTTATGCAGTTAGGCCCGATGTTAAGGAATTGCCGTGGGATTAGGCATATTTATGCCGGGGTAAGCTGTTTATCGACTGCTTTACGATAGCCTGTGACGATGATACTCATATCCGGCCGGATTTCGACAATGGCGTAAGAGTTGTTTTCCGGGCCGGAGCCTTCGACCACCGCTTTTAAAGTATAGTAGTGAATCCCTTCTATCAGGCTGTAACCTCCATCATGACGGTGGCCCTGGAACACGGCCAAAACCCTGTCCGATTGTGCGAGGACTTGCCGGACCTCGGCGGCATTGTTGACATAATGCGAGCCGGCACCGTCGAGTAGCTGATGGATCAGGACAATAACGGCTCCGCGTGACGTGGTCAGGTCCCGTTTGAGCCACTTTATCTCGGACGGGGGGATATTGGCATCGGTCCAGTCGAAATTGCCGTGGTCGTAATCGGCCCCGTCGGATTTATAGTTGGCGTCGAGAGCGACAAAGTGCACGCCGTTGGAATCAAACGAGTAGTAGCTCCTGCCGGGATCTATGCCCGTATTTTCGATATTGGTCAGAACTTGTGCCTTAGAGAGACTATCCTGGTCGTGATTGCCGAGCACGTGGTAGGCTGGGCCATCGAACTTGCAGAACACACCTTCGACAGCTTGTAGATACGACAGGGTCTTCTGCTCGACAGGGGGGGAATCCTGGTCTTTGAAATCGCCAAGCTCCACGAGAAAATCGACCTGCTGCTCGTTCATCGCTTCGACGCATTCGGTAAGTTTGTTGAGCGAATGACGGTAAAAGCGCGTGCCGGCGGTATCGGCGTCGGCGTAGTGACAGTCGGTAACGATGCCGAATCTCACGCCCCCCGGCCTGCGTCTGCCGCCGGTCGGACCGGTGCAGGAAATCGGCGTCAAAGCCAGGCCGGCGAGCGCCGCCGCTGAGGACTTCAAAAAAATCCGCCGAGTGACAATCCAACACTGCTTGTTGAAATTTTCGCCGATTGTACAGCCTTTCTATAAAAGATATTATGGCTCGAACAATAATCCCAATGCTTTCAGGATTTCGTTCATGAAGACGGCTCTTTTAGCTCCTGTGCTTTCGGCAGGTCTTTGAGCGTGTTGAGGCCGAAGACTTCGAGAAACTTCTTTGTCGTTCCGTACAGCATCGGCCTGCCCAAAACTTCCGCCCGGCCCACGATCTTGACCAATCCTTTATAGCTCAGGGATCGAATCACCTCGCCGACTGCAACGCCGCGGATGGCTTCGATGTCCGCCCGCATGACCGGCTGCTTGTATGCGATAATCGCAAGTGTCTCCATAGCTGCGGGGCTTAGCTTGTTGTCGCTGCGAACCCGAAGCAGTTTCTTGAGCCAGTGATTGTAAGGGCTCAACGTGAGCATCTGGTAGCCGCCGGCGATTTGTTCTATTCTAAAGGCGTTATTGTTCGCCTGGTACTTGTCATTCAGATTCTTGATGTGCTGACGAAC
>CBDVBU010000086.1:0-10529 GCA_965372295.1 uncultured Phycisphaerae bacterium | reverse complement strand
CAACTCCCCGAGTAGGACTCGAACCTACAACCTAGCGGTTAACAGCCGCTCGCTCTACCAATTGAGCTATCGGGGAATCCCGATGAACCGAACCCGATTAATATATTGCGTTCCAAAAACCGTTTTCGTCCAATTCGTTTAAGGGATTATCCAAATTCCAGCAACTTTGTCAAGTACTTCTTTATTTTGGCAATATTATGAAAAATTGGACTAATACTGGATGGAGGCCGGATTCTATTGTATACTTCCGGCTTTGCCAAATTTAAGTAAGTAGGTCTGCGGTTCGATATAAAGATAGTTTTTATTTGTTTTCAGGTGTTTTGAAGGATATTAGGTAATATTTTGGGTTGTTTTTGCGCCTGATATATTTAGTGGTATTTTGCTAAATACATTAATTAAACGAACAAAAAGCCTGTTTGGCGCATCTAATACTTTTAGGGTAAAATATCGTTTAACAACTGAATTTTAGGTTATTATCGACAGTATGGCGAAAGATATACTCGATATCGGTGGTTTTACTATACTCAGGCGCATCGGAACCGGCGCCCGCAGCACGATTTATCTGGCTTCCGATGAAGAGAATGGAACAAAAGTCGCCCTAAAAAGGGTCATATTCCAAAAGCCTGAGGACTCGAGAATTTTCGAGCAGGTTGAGACCGAGTATAAAGTTGCTCAGCAGATAGACAATCCCTACGTCCGAAAGTGCTATGAGCTGCGGAAAATACGCAGCATGTTTAAAGTCAGAGAAATGCTGCTTTCCATGGAATACTTTGACGGCAAGAACCTCGAAGACTGCCCGACTCTGAGCCTGGGAGATGTGCTGCTTGTCCTCAGGATGGTTGCAAGCGGGCTCAACACAATGCATCAGCACGGATTTGTTCACTGTGATATAAAGCCCAATAACATCCTTATGGACAAGTCCGGCTCAATTAAAATTATAGACCTCGGCCAGAGCTGCAAGATCGGGACGGTAAAGCAGAGAATCCAGGGCACCCCCGATTATATTGCTCCTGAACAGGTTAAGCGTAAGCCGCTCGGCCCAAAGACGGACATCTTTAACCTTGGCGCAACAATGTACTGGGCCCTTACCGGAAAACACGCCCCAACTCTAATACCCAAAAAGAACAAGTTAGGCTTGCCCGTGACCGAGCCGCGTCGAGCACCGCACGAAATAAAAAAGGGACTGCCAATAGGAATCTCGAAACTCGTGATGGATTGCATTGAGAACGATCCTGTAAAACGCCCGAGTAATATGATGGTGGTTACATCGAGGCTGGACCTGATGGTGCATAGTATTTTCGGGGGCAAGATAAAAACGAACAAAAATGCCTCAAACAATAATTGACCTGCTGAACAAAGGCATAGAAGCCAACAACACGGATAAGTGTCGGCGCGGTAATCTGATTTGTTTGCCCGCTGAGGGCAGCGTGATTGTAACGGGTGATCTCCACGGGCATCGACGAAATTTCGAAAGAATAGTTGCCTTTGCCGATCTGGCCAACAATCCCGGCAGACATATCGTTCTCCAGGAGATTATACACGGGGGGCCGGAAGATTCGCTTGGGGGCTGTTTGTCATATAGGCTGTTATTTGATATTGTCCGTTATAAATTGAACTTTCCCGACCGGGTCCATATTATTATGGGCAACCATGATACCGCTTTCATCAACAGCAGCGAAGTGATGAAAGACGGCAGAGAAATGAATCGTGCGATGCGTTTGGCTCTGGATCGAGAATTCGGCTCGGACGGCGCCGATGTGGAACTGGCGACAAGACAATATCTGTTCTCGCAGCCGTTAGCGGTTAAAGCCGAGAGCCGAATATGGATATCGCATTCGCTGCCAGGCGACCGTTTCATCGAGAAGTTCGACCCGCAGATTGTGAACAGACAACTGAAAGTCAACGATGTAGTCAGACCGGGCTCGGCTTATCTCTTAACGTGGGGCAGAAAACACAGCCAGGCGCTGCTTGATAAATTGGCCGGGCAATTTGATATTGATGTCTTTATCCTCGGTCACCAGCCGCAGGAGCAGGGATGGAACCGGGCCGGTGAGAATCTTATTATTATTGCCTCTAATCACAATCACGGTTGTTTGATTCCAATCGATCTGGCACAATCTTACACAATTGAGCAGATCATCGAGTCTATTGTGCCGTTGGCTTCTGTCTCTTGAAGTTTGGCTTGGTTCAAGCACGGGGTGTAAAAAACGACAATGGATTGGTATTACTATATAGCCCTGGCGGCAATCGTCTCACAATTAATTTTTTTGCTCCAGACATATAATAACTATCGCTATGCCGTCAACAAATACAGGAGAGAACGTTCATGGTACCGGCCGCGAACGGTTTTGATAGTTCCATGCAAGGGTCTGGATTCGGCTTTTCAGCAAAATATCACCTCCTTCTTCGAGCAGGACTACGAGAATTACCTGCTGTGGTTTGTGGTCGGCGATGAGTCGGATCCGGCCTACGGCGAATTATGTCACTTGAAAAATCGATTAGGCCAAAGCTCTAAGGCTCAGGATGTACAGGTACATGTTGCCGGTAAGGGGCAAACCTGCAGTCAAAAAATCCATAATCTTTTGTACTGTTACGAAAGGATTAGCGACGATATCGACGTTCTGACCTTTGCCGATTCCGATATCTGCGTGCAGAGCAACTGGCTCAGTCACATCGTTTATCCGCTTCGAAAAGCGAAAAACGGTGCCGCCAGCGGTTATCGGTGGTTCATCCCGAAGCAAAATAACCTGGCCAGCCTCGCCATGTCGGCGATGAACGCCAAAGTTGCCCAGTTGCTCGGCAACACCCGTTTCAATCATGCCTGGGGCGGATCTATGTCGATTCGCGTTGAAGTCTTTCGCAAGCTCGGACTCGACAAGATCTGGCCGAAGGTCCTCAGCGACGACTTATCACTCAGCAGCGCCGTCAAAAAGGCCGGTTTGATCGTGACCTTCGTTCCCGCCTGCCTCGTAGCTTCACACGAGGTCACCACGTGGCGAAAGCTCTTCGAATTCGCTCGGCGGCAATTTCTAATCACCCGCGTAAGTGCCCCGAAGACCTGGTGGTTCGGATTGGCTGGCGGCCTCTATTCGATATTAGGAATATGGGCTGCGGCCGGTCTGGCGATTTACGCCGGGGCGATTCAAAATGAACACCTGCCCATTTTCGCAGCCGTCCCTGTCGTGTTTTTCGTCAGTCAGCTTATTCGGGCGATACTGCGCCAGAGAATGGCCGGCAAATTGCTCAAGCACGAGCGGCGAGCAATGAGGGCTGCCTGTGCCGCCGATATCCTGGCTTTTTGGCTCTGGTCCCTGCTGATGCTGTTTCTTATTATCTCCTCGGCCTTTGGCAGAACTATCTGCTGGCGAGGGATACGCTATAAGCTGCTGGGCCCGAACAAGATAGTAGTCGAAGGCCCGCGGGCTCAGTAAGGGCGGTTCGCGAACCGGTACGTGTTTAGCCAGCGGCGATTTCCTTGTGGCACGGCCATCCCTGGCCGTGATTTCACGGGCTGGAAGCCCGTGCCACGCATGGAAGCCGCTGAATCAGTTATCCGGCTAAACACGTACGCGAACCGCCCCTACAAATGATATGGATGGCGCTGCGGCCGGGACATCATTCGCTGCGCCTGTTCGTCGCCGACTATCGTTTCTTTGGCCTGGTCCCATTCGAGCTTGCGGCCGAGAATATACGAAAGGTTGCCCAGAACGCACAAGTTGGCCACACCCGCTGCGGCTTCGATGTTCATAATCGTTTTGGCGCCGGTCTTGATACCCTTGAACCAGTCTTCTTTATGACCCGGACTCTTATAGACGTCTTTGCCGCCGGCGGGCAGTTCCCATTCGCGGGCTTTTTTCTCGGCCCACGTTCCGCCATCGCCGCCCCAGTGGATGAATTCGCCCTTATCGCCGCGATAGATTGCGCCGTAACCGGGTCTGCTGATTTTGCCTCCCGGCTCCTTGCCGGTCCGCTCTTCGGCCTTCGGAAGCTTGTTGTTCGGCATCTGTCGCCAGGTGAGCACCCAATCGGGATTCTTGAATGTATATGTCACGTCCATCAGCACGGCACTGTCCCATAGCCCCTTCTTTGGAGCTGTGCCTGTTGCCTCGACGGTCACCGGGCCGGTGCCGTCGGCGCCCATCCACCACATGGCGCAGCTCATCACGTGCGCGCCGCGGTCGCGAATCTGCCCGCCGCCTGATTCCAGCAGCCAGCGGAACACGCCGTGACAGTATCTCTGGTTGTACGGCCTCCACCGCAGCGGCCCAAGCCACATGTCCCAATCCAGTTCTGCCGGCGGATCGCTGTTGGGAACCGGGTTATTGTCCTCTGGACTTGGATAGTGGAAGCAATCGACCCGGCTGATGTGGCCGATGTTGCCGTTGACTAAGTAGCGGTGCGCCAGGTAAGCTTCCGGCTGGGACCGGCCCTGCGAGCCGACCTGGACCGAAACTTTGTTTTCCTTTGCCGCGGCGACCATTGCCTTGCCTTCCTCAATGGTGCAGCAGGCGGGCTTCTCGACATAGACGTGCTTGCCGCACTCGGCGGCGTGAACCATCTGGACCGCGTGCCAGTGGTCAGGCGTAGAAATCACTACCGCGTCGATATCCTTGCGCTGCAGGATATAACGGTAGTCGTGGTACGGCTCTACGCCGGGCCCTGACGTCTTTAACGCATTGATAAGGCGGTTCTTATCTATATCGCACACCGCTGCGATATTGACCTGACCTTTATCGCGGCGCCGTACCATGTCACGCAGGTGGCCGCCGCCCATGCCGCCGACACCGATATGCGCCATAGTTATTTTTTCGTTCGCCCCGATTCTGCGGGGAGCGGCCAAAACGCCGGATGGTATTAGATAAGGCATGCTCACCGCCGCTGCGCCGGCGACCGCCAGAAATTCACGCCTGTTGAGTTTATTTGACTTTTTCATCGCTTTATTACCTTTCTGCTTTTGTATCTAATTCAATCCCGGGTGGCAGCCTCAAGCGTAGCTTGGGGATGGCAAAGCTCCCGACCATCCCCAAATCCTTTGGATTTGAGGTTGCCACGCACTGAGCTTATAACGGCTTAACATCCGTTTTTTTTGTTGGCACCAGTTTTTGGCACGGATATCCGGCCACTTCTTCGCCGCGTTTTCGCAGCGACTGCGCGATGTTGGGCTTAAAGTTCTCGGGTGCCTTCTCGAAGGTGGCTTTCAAAGTCGTTACAGCCCTCTTGCCGGGGATACGCTCAAGCACCATTCGGGCGTCCTCGCGCAGGTCCTTGTTCATCATCAGCCCGGCGATCGGCTTGATGGAGATGCGTGCGCCGATTTCCGAGAGCATCCACAGCACTTCCCGCCGGACGGCAACCGGTTTGCCCCTGCCCAGCAGCCCGGTCAGCTCGGTCTCTACGGCCCTTCTCTCTCTGTTGGCGCCGGGCCGGCCCGTATGCCGCACGATCTTCCACAAAGCCCGCTTTGCCGCGCGGGCGACTTCAAGATCATCATCCGTCATTACTTTCGCCAGAGGATTGACCGCCGTGGCGCCGACCTCACCGGCACTCTGCCAGGCTTCTGTGCGTTCTTTATCGCTGGAACTTTTTATCCCGGCGATAAGCTCATCCACCCCTTGAGCCTGGGCGGCAGAGGCTGTATGTGCCGTTACGCCGGCGGCTCCCGCTGCGAATGATACTTTTTTAAGGCTCTTCGTTAACATGTTTCAATACCCTTTCTCGACTGAATTTCGAAGAATCGTTTTCCGAATCGTTCGAGATTCTATCGACGCCCGATGGGACGGTCAATTATTATTTGTCCTCGTTCCAAATTGGCTTTGTTTTTCGCCGCCTAAAACCGCCAAAAAACAACAAAACTCCCGTAAATCTTTACTATTACTGACCTAACACTATTTTGCCTATTTTAACATTGGCTTTGTTTTTTCAAATTAGTCTTTCAACCCCCAGAAAATCTGGGGGCTAACTAAGATTGGCTTTGATTGGGTTTGTTTTCACCAGGTGTCCAATCGCGTTTATTTATCATAATTCCTTTTCATAATTGGCTTTACATTTATTTGCCCCCATAGGAAATTGGGTTTGTTTTTTCAGATTCCTTTTCGCAATACGCATCACGCAGTACTCAATACGAAATAAATTGGCTTTGTTTTTTCAAATAGCCCCTCGGCGCTGCCCCAATCTACTGTTTTGTACTTTTTAGAGAACATCAGGCCAAATTCTGTCATTGCGAGCGAAGCGAAGCAATCTCAAACGCCGCGATATTATTACTGCTCATAACGAAAGAGATTGCCACGCCCCTTCAGGCCTCGCAATGACATATTGTTGAGTTTTTTAACAAAATACCATCCTATTCCATTTCCATTCCACAGACTACACACACTAAAAACGTATGTTATATGTATATTATATCATATAACATGTTCAATATCAAATGAAATCAAAAAAAATCTCCTTGACTCTTCACTTCATCCCTTCAAATTTCGCACAGCCGGGCCGATTGGAAGCGCGAACGGTCTGCCGAGAACATAAACATTATCCGGTATTGAAAACGACAAGAGCACAATGGAGAATCAATCATGCCGCTTAACGGACCGCCATTCGTGGATATCCCTGGTTTTCCCTAATCAGTGAATAGTCAAAAAATAAGTTGTAAAAAAAGATGTAAGCCTAATCATTCTCTGCTTGATTTTCCTGTTCTGACTGATCTTCCTCGTACAGCGGAAGGGCCCTTATGCCGTCCTCAATTGCCTTAGGAAAAACCAAACCCTTGGCCTGCGCTTCTCGCCGTAAGCTTCCCACATCCCTCGCTAATTCGGTTGTTTCAAGGTCCTTAGCTCTTCTGTCCTGCGGAGGATTGAGTTTCTCTGCCCTGTCCAACTCAATCGTCCTGTCACGCATATCAGTCGGGATATCCCTCTCACACTTCGTTAAAATCTCTAGGAATTGGAGTGAAAAGAAGTTGTCAATTTGGATGCGGCGCTTCGCCGTGTGTGCAAACTTGCCGATTATCCTGCAGATATTGTCCCGTTCGTCAGGTGTTAACTGGTCGACGAACTCATACTCTTCGATTTTTTTCAGGGCTAGTATTATTGGCTCTAAGGAATCGACCGCCACAACATATACATTGTAATCTGCCATGTTGAATGAGAATTCCTCGATGACATGCACCGTATTGGAGGGAATGACTAGAAATATTTCCTTTTTCACTGTCTCTTGTTTGGCATACTTCTTTATCGCCTCAGCTTGGTTGCGCACGTAGGTGTAGAATCCGTCTATGTCGTCCTTTGTTGGGGCTTTTGCATCAAAAACCACATATTCATCACATATCTTTATCGCATTATCCGGATTCCCTTTGAACGGAATATTTTCTACGTAATCTACAGCATTTTTCTGACAGATTCGCTTGAGAGTCTCCTTCACGAGTTGCTGGTGTGATTGCCAATTCCTTTTCAAACCCTCCATTCTCTCAATCTCGGCTTTGTGCTCTTGCTCCTTCTCTTGGGCTCTTTCATCTTCGATCCGCTTCTGCGTTCTGTCGAGAGTCGCAGTCTTACTATCATACTGCTTCTGCAGGTTCAACTCGGATTCTCTCAAACCACCTAGTTCCTCATTGAGCTGCGAAACCTGCTGTGAGAACCCTTCGATCCTGTTCTGTAGACGAGTAATTTCGATCTGCTTCGTTGCTATATTCTTTTCCCCTTGCCTCGCTGCCTCGTTTTGGGCAGATACCGTATTCTGGAACTCTACTACCTTCGCCTTCTCATTATTCAGATTTGTCCGGGCTTGCTCAAGTTCTTTCTCCATCTTAGCATTGCTAATCTTAAGCTGTTCGTTCTCCTGCCGCAGAGTAGCAACGCTCGTTCTTCCTTGTTCAAGTTCCTCGGCATTCCGACCGAACGATTCCACCAGCTTCCTGTATTCCCCGTAGGCCTCATAGCTCAACGCCTTAATAGGTGCCCATCGCCATGGCAAGACACGATCCCAGAACGTTGTGCTCTTAATTTTGTCGAAGAACAGACCCAATTTTTCGAACATCCCGGCCATCGTACGATCCCTTCCTATCCAAAGCTCCCAAATAGGTCTGCAGGCAATTCTTATGCATTATTCGCATCTTTCCGCCTGACAATGATTACAAGTATGTATAAAACGGCAAACGCAAACTTCTTTCTTCTGTATGATGTAGTTCCCGATGCGTCTTACATTGATGAGCAGAATATGCAAACTGTAGACCGATGTCAAGCGAAAAATTAGAAACTCGGAGCCGCGGAGAATGTCTCCCTGCTGGCGGTGTGTGATTAATCACACCAATTATGGGAGATTCCCGATCATTCGGGATGGCGGTTTATGAACGCCGGTCCGCCAACGAGAAGTGTACGGTGCGAAACATCGCACCCCACGGCTTGGCCTGCAATTGCAATCAGGACGGTGGGGCAAGCCGCCACCCTACGATTTCTATTCAATAATTCGCTAATCCTCTCATTCTTTTCAAACCGGCTTGTTTGGTATCTACAGGATTTACCCGTTATTAGGATAAGTCTTAGTCTATTTCGGTAATGTCGCTTTGGGGCTTGCCTACGAGGTAGATTCTGTTTTTTCCACTGCGTTTGGCTTCCAGCAGGGCCTTGTCCGCATGCTGGAAAAGCTGCTCTATTGTCTTGCCGTCACGGGGGAAACTTGCCAGGCCGCCACTGATTGTCAGCACGCCTTTGCCTCCCGGGACTAATCCGCCAAAAGTAGATAGAGGAATATCTATTGCTTGAGAAAGTCCAATCTGGTAGAGTATTTTTATGAAATTCGAATGGGATCCACAGAAGGCAGACAGCAATCAGAAAAAGCATGGCGTGTCGTTTCAAGAGGCTGCGTCGGTTCTTGGTGATGCCTTCTCGATCACATATCCCGATCCTGATCACTCGGTGAGGGAACACCGGTTTATCACAGTAGGAATGTCGCGAATTGGGAGGGTGCTTATGGTCGCGCACACGGACCGCCGAGGAAACATTCGGCTTATTAGCGCAAGAAAGACGACACGGCAGGAACGAAGATATTATGAAGAAGGTGAATAACAAAGAATCAGCAGACGATTTGCGGCCGGAATACGACCTTTCCAAACTCAGGGGTGGTGTACGAGGCAAGTATACGAAACGGTTCCAAAAGGGAACGAACTTAGTCCTGCTCTCCCCGGATGTTGCCAAGTATTTCCCCGACGAACAATCGGTGAACGCTGCGCTTAGGTCTCTGGTCGGCATTGCCAAAGCCGAGCTGCGCCAGACGAATTAATCTATGTCGGTAATGTCGTTTTGGGGTTTGCCTACGAGGTAGATTCTGTTTTTTCCGCTGCGTTTGGCTTCAAGCAGGGCCTTGTCGGCCTGTTGGAAAAGCTGTTCTATTGTTTGGCCGTCACGGGGGAAGCTTGCCAGGCCGCCGCTGATTGTCAGCACTCCCTTACCCCCCGGCCCCAATCCGCCAAAAGTAGACAATTCGGCTTTGCTTAGCTCTTTTACGAAGCGCTTTGCTATGGTGATTGCTTCGGCGGGATGGTCGGCATTTGCCGAACGCCTCTCTTGACTCTTGGAAGGAGCGGCCGCGCGTTTTTGTTGCGGGTCGTCCCAGAAAATAACTGCGAACTCGTCGCCGCCGACTCTGCCGACAACATCGTGGCCTCGACAGCAGCGGTGCATCAGGACAGCGGCCTGTTTCAAAATCTCATCGCCCGCGGAATGGCCGTAAATATCGTTGTATTTTTTGAGGTCATCGATATCGAAAACGAGCAGAGTCACCCGCACGTTCTCTTTTTTGGCATACTCGATAATCTGCCGGGAGAATTCCCAGATATATCTTCTGTTCTTCAGGCCCGTTAAGTCATCTTCCGTCGCCAATCGTTCGAGGTATCTTATTCTCGTTTCCGTCGTTGTGTCGATAGCAGCCGAAGGAGCGGTCTCGACTTTGCTGTGACCACCGTTAGTCATAATGGATTCGTAGAATTTGTCAGGTCGGACGGGACAGATAAGATAATCGTCGGCAAGGCTTGAGCCGTTGTAAGCCGAGTTGACCAGATGTATCGCTATCGGCTCCTCGTACATTTGTGCTAAGAGAATGATTTTCGCATCGCAGTTGTCCCTTAGAGCTTTAAGGTCGGAGCTTAATCTGGCCGAGATTCCGGACATTACAATTGCAATGGCGGCAAAGTTTTTTCTCGCTGCGAGGTCTATCGCTTCCGGCATATCGGCACAGATTTCAGTGCGAGTCTCCGTGGCGGCATCGACATCCAAAAAGGCCCTGCCGATATCGCCTATCAGCAGAATTTTCCGAGCGTCTGGGTAGCGGGAAATATGTTTATTGACGGCACTCATCTATCTAAATCCCTAAACAGGGCATACGGTTCAGCCTTAATATTAAAATTCATTTAGGGCGAAGGTTGAAAGTCCGGCTGCAAATTGGAATCAACGTTCGCCACGGCTGTTGTTGTCACTCGATTCACAGCAAAAAACGCCTCCAGCCTTTATCTATCTTAACAATTCTCGGAGAAAAGTCAACTC
>CBDVBU010000085.1:0-10712 GCA_965372295.1 uncultured Phycisphaerae bacterium | reverse complement strand
GAAAAGTAATTATGGCAATAAAACAGCCTGAGAGTCACAAAAAAACAAAGCCAATTCAAAGCCAATCAAACCCAATTTCCTCAAAATCCGCCCTGGGCTTGCTACAGGTTAGCGCAGAGGAATGGGGGCGGAATGAGAATTTCGTTTGTGGCTTCATAGTACCGGCTGAATCTGCCAAAATGGCACGAAAATTGGCATTGGGAAATTATAAAGAGAAGGGTGGAAAAAAGCTAAATTCTTGTGATAAAGCGATTTAAGTGACTTCGGCCGGCATAATCTTCTCTTTGGCACGATTTTTGCATATATTGGGCTATGAGGTATGAAATTATTTCGAAAGGAATATGACTATGGGTAAAATTATTGGAATAGACTTAGGAACGACAAATTCTGTGGTAGCCGTGATGGAAGGCTCCGATCCGAAGGTGTTGATCAATTCTTCCGGATCCCGGCTTACCCCTTCGGTGGTCGGTTTTACAGATAAGGGTGAAAGGCTTGTCGGGCAGATTGCACGCCATCAGCAGGTCACAAATCCGGTAAACACCGTGTTTTCCATTAAGCGTTTTATGGGCCGGCGTCACAATGAGGTCTCATCGGAAGAGAAGATTGTGCCGTATAAAATAACCGGGGCTTCGGACGAACTTGTGAAGGTCGATGTCCGGGGCAAGGAATACACTCCGCCCGAGGTTTCCGCTATGATTCTGCAGGACCTGAAGAAGACGGCCGAGGATTATCTGGGCGAAACAGTGACGAACGCCGTGATTACCGTCCCGGCTTACTTTAACGATTCGCAGCGTCAGGCCACCAAGGACGCCGGCAAAATCGCGGGGCTCGAAGTAGATCGTATAATTAATGAACCGACCGCCGCGGCACTTGCATATGGCCTTGAGAAGAAAAAGAACGAAAAGGTCGCCGTCTTCGACTTTGGCGGCGGAACATTCGACGTTTCGGTACTCGATATAGGCGATAATGTCTTTGAGGTTCTCAGCACGAACGGTGATACGCATCTTGGTGGTGACGATCTGGACGCCGTACTGATCAACTACCTGGCCGATGAATTCAAAAAGACCGAAGGAATCGATCTGCGGGACGATGCAATGGCACATCAGCGTCTTAAGGAAGCCGCCGAAAAAGCGAAGTGCGAATTAAGCTCGCAGCTTGAGAGCACGGTCAATCTGCCGTTTATCACCGCCGACGCCTCCGGGCCGAAGCACCTGCAGATTACCATCAGCCGCAGCAAGTTCGAATCGCTCGTCGAACCAATTCTCGAACGGCTTAAGAATCCATGTCGCAAAGCGATCGACGATGCCAAGCTCAAGGCCGGCGATATCGCAGAGGTTCTGCTCGTCGGCGGTTCGACAAGGATTCCGAAAGTCCAGCAGATCGTCAAAGACATCTTCGGCAAAGAGCCGAACAGGAGCATCAATCCCGATGAAGTCGTTGCAGTTGGTGCCGCCATTCAGGGAGCGGTATTGGCTGGTGACGCTGGTGTTAAGGATATTCTGCTTCTGGACGTTACGCCGCTTTCGCTGGGCGTCGAGACATTGGGCGGAGTTATGACCAGATTGATCGAGCACAACACCACGATTCCGACCAGCAAGAAAGAGATATTCTCGACCGCCGCCGACGGCCAGACGACCGTTGACATCCACGTTCTGCAGGGCGAGCGGGAATTCGCCAGAGACAACCGCACGCTCGGCAGGTTCCAGCTTGCTGACCTGCCGCCGGCACCGCGGGGCGTTCCTCAGATTGAAGTGGCCTTTGATATTGACGCCAACGGCATTTTGAACGTCTCGGCCAGGGACCTCGGGACCGGCAAGCAGCAATCGATTGAGATTAAATCCAGTTCCGGACTGAGCGATGAAGAGGTTTCGAAGATGACCAAGGAGGCCGAGTCGCACGCCGAGGAAGATAAGAAGAAAAGAGAAGTGGTGGACTTGAAGAACCAGGCCGACCAGTTGATTTATTCGACGGAAAAAACGCTCAAAGAGCACGGCGATAAAGTTTCCGCAGAGACCCGTGGTAATATCGAGAGCGCGGTCAACAATCTCAAAGAAGCGATCAAGGGCGAGGACGCCGACGCCATAAAGAAGGCGATTGAAAACCTGGGTACCGCCGGCCAGGAATTAGGCAAGGTCCTTTATGAAGAGGCCGCCAAAAAGCAAGCCGCTTCGGCACCAACCGGTGACGCCTCACAAGCTCCTCCACCACCCGAGGAAGAAGCTCAAAGAAAGAAGCCCGACGACGTCATCGACGCTGAATTCGAGGCGAAAGACAGCTAATTGACTCAAACTGACCGTTTTTAAGCCGAATAATGTAGTAAGTTGTTCAATGACAACAACATAACCCGATTTGTCATTCCCGCGAAAGCGGGAATCCACTAAATCCGTAACGCCCCTGGATCCCTGCTTTCGCAGGGATGACAGCGCGAATCGGTCAGTTTGAGTAAGTGAAAAAAACAAAACTGCAACACTAAGAAGTTTTTGACTCTTCCGCCGGCTCCCAGACAGGCCGGATGGAAAATAGAACGTGCAAAAAAAGCCGGAGCGCAGGTTCAAATTTAAGTAACCTGCCCCGGCTTATTTGCTTATACAGGAGTTTTGCCTTTCTTTAACGAGGTTGCCCCAGAGCATCCAGCGGCTCTTTGATAATCAGCTTATCGCCCAGTGTCGCGGCCAGATCGGAAAGGTCGTATGTCGTCAGTGCTCCGTGGACAGCATTGACCTGCTGATTATAAGAGCGGCCAAGCTCGATAACGTTCGACCATGAGTTGAGCAAACCCGTCAACCTCACCGAGCCGAAGAGTTCCGGTTCGAGCGCCGCGGCATGAAGCGCGGGGATGGTGACGTTGCCGGCGGCAATTAAATCGACTGGCCCTGCCGTGTCGAGGGCGTCCCGCCCTCGAATCGCGGGCAGGATGCCCGCGACACGGGCACAAACCAGCACGTCTTCGGCTCGCATGCCGACGTATGAGCGCCCGAGCAAGTAGGCCGTAAAAACGTCCTTCCAATCAAGCCCAGTGGCTCCGCTTAATTGTCCCTGTTTGCCCTGCTGCGTTTCTCCTGTACCTCGCACATCGACGGCCAGCACGTACTTACCGGCTTTGACCATCGCCTCAATCGGCCCGCCCGGCGCGGCAACGGCACTTTTGCCTTCCTCATGAATGTATAAGACGGCAGCCTGTCCTGCATCCCTATCCGGGACAAACATCAGTGCCGGCAGATAGATACCATCCTCCGGCATCAAAATCATCTTCCTGATCTGATAGCCGTCCCGCTCAACGGTTCCGGAGCTTGTCACTTTGGCTCCGGGCAGTTCTGCGAGCTTGCGTATGCCGGCGATCCTGCGTACCTCGTTCAGCAGTTCGGCACGGCCTTTATTTGCCCACAGCTTTTTACGCCGGCCGGCAAGGTCTTTTTCAAAGTCCCGGTTCAGGTCATACGTTGACCTTGCGCCATCCAAATTCATCACCTGGCCGCCCGGAGCGCAACGGACCTCCTCGTCACTTAGCAATTTGATTTCCGGCTCGGTAATCGGCTGATCTTTTTCGAGCAGCCATCGCGACATCCACTGCACGATACCCTGTCGCTGGAGCCGATTGTAATTATGCCCGGCGTCGTTTTCCAGCAGGTCGATACGTTCGGCAAACTCCATGCGCGTGTAGAGCCTTTTGGCATAGCGGAACGAATTCCACACCCCTGTGATGTCGAAGAAATCCTCCGTAGCGGCACAAATCAGTATCGGCATCGGAGCGCGCATCATCAGGTAGTCGGCGTGGTCCATCCCGAAGGCGATCTGGCCGTGAATGTTTTGCTCGGCGTCCTGCGGCCCGATTGTGTCCAGCAGTCGCTCGAAACCGGTAATATAGCAGCTCGGTGCCGCAGCAATGATACGCTCGTCCAGCGACATCAGGTATGACGTCTGCGTGCCACCGCCGCTGTTGCCCGTGCAGCCGATGCGCTTTGGATCGACCTCGGGGCGTGATTGCAGGTAATCTATGGCTCGCATGCCGTCCCATATTTCGAAACTGGCGGTGTTGCGCCCGAGCAGGATGCTGCCGATACCGAGCATCGTATGCGCCCTTGTACCGGCAAGTCTCGGCAGTTGAGAAGGCATCTGGCTTCGTTCGCCCTGGTCTATCGGATCGAAAACCAGCCCTGCCATCCCGTTGAGGGCCAGAAGTGCCCCCATGGTCTGGTACGCATCGTGGGCCTTGCCGTTGGCGCTGTGGCCGCAGGGCACCAGCACGCCCGGATAGGGGGGGGTGTATTTACCGGCATCGGGCAAAAACAATAAGGCGCTGACATGATGCTTCGGCTGGCTTTCGAGGAGGATTTTCTCGACGCGGTAGCCATCGCGCGAAACGATGCCGGTGACTTGTGGATTCAGCGGCGTGCGTTCGGGCAGGCCGCCGATGGCCTCGATGAACTTCTCACGAAGGCGTTTTTGATATTTGGCTATCTGCTCAGGTGTTTTGCGCTGCTCGTACTGGACCTTCCAATCCTCGAACTTCTGCTGAGCAAGCCGGCGCAGGTAATGACTCATCATGTCACCCGGCGCCACATTATCGATCTTTTCAGGCAAGACACGCAAGTCTTCCTGGCTAAAAGCCGCTGCGCTTATCATCAGACTTAGACACACGATCATTGTAATTGCTCTTTGTCGTTTCATAACTCATCCTAAACTAAATGTTTAAAAAGGTTTCGCCGTTAATCACACGTTAATATTAATGATAGCAAAATCGAGGGAACAAATAAAGAAGTTCAAAAATCAAATATTTTATAACTTACTTGCCGATGCAAAACCGGCTGAATATCTGTCCTAATATCTGCTCTTCGATATGTGCGGCGGTGGGCTGTTCGATGTTGCTGACAGCCTGCCAGGCGGCGCGCAGCATCATTGCGGCGACCTCATCATTGCCGGCGTTCAATTCGTCGATGGATTCGCTGACGTGGTCAATCGCCTCGGTGACAGCCTTTCTGTGCCGAGCTGTCAGGGCAACGCCGCCGGTTTTCTGAACGTCGAATTTCTCAGTCAATTTGTCGTCGATTGTCTGTCGCAGCAACTCTATTCCGGAACCTGACTGCGCGGAAGTGGGTAGAAAATCGGTACTGAAGGATTCGTTCAACGCGGTGAGACGATCGGGCAGAATCTGCTCCGAGGACAAATCGCACTTTGTTGCTACCGGCACGAGAATATTCGGTTCGATGAGATTTAGGATAGCGGTATCCTCATTCCAGTCGTTTTTTGAGATGTCGGCACAGAATATGACCACGTTGCTGTTTCGCAGCGCCTCGATGGCTGCCTGCTGTGCCAATTCATCGAGGATTGATTCAGTATTGTGTATTGCGTATTGCGTATTGCGTTTTTCGCACGACGCATCACGCATCACGCACGACGAGGTTAGACCTGCGCAATCGAATAGCACACACCTGCAATGCGGCAACGTACAAACTCCGGTCAGGACATCCCTTGTGGTTTTGTGCCGGTGTGAGACGATGCTTCTTTCTTTACCGAGCAGCTTGTTGAGCAAACTGCTTTTTCCCGCGTTTGGAGCGCCGGCAATTCCCACGGCCGGCAGGTCAATCACCGATTCATAACGAATACTGCCCGAAAGCAACTGTTCAAGCTGGTCCTTTATCGCGGCAAGTTTCTTAACTGCTTCGGGTCGGGAGATAAATTCGATGTCCTCATCGCTGAAATCCAGACCTGCTTCGATGAGGCTGAGCAAATCCATCAGGCCGGCGAGCAGCTTTGCGGTCGTTTCGCCCAATCGTCCGTCCAGCAGTTTCTCGGCGGCGGCCAGTTGATATTCGTTGGAGCTGACAATAATCTCGTTTACCGCCTCGGCCTGTGCCAGGTCGATCTTGCCGTTCAGATATGCCCGCGCGGTGAATTCGCCCGGCCCGGCAATGCGAAGGCCTCTTGCCAATAAACTACCTATTAGGGCCTCTGTTACGGCAGAATTTGTATAAGCGTGAATCTCGGCGACGTCATCGCCCGTATACGAATGCGGTGCCGGGAACAAATACAGTTGTGCATCGATTATGAGTTCGTCATCAATAGCTAAAGAGCAGGAAAGTATGTAGGGTGGGCCGTGACCGGTGGCATGGCCATCTTGGCCATGTCTTTCACGGGCTGGAAGCCCGTGCCACTTTGGTAAAGGTGAGGCAAGCCCCAACCTACGAACTTCGTCGATTGGCCTGTTGAATATTTGTCTGCAAATTTCGATTGTCTCCGGCCCGGTAATGCGAACGATGACTCTTTGATCTGAAGTCGGAGAACTGACAGCCACGATGGTGTCATGTAGTTCGTACATTCGGCGCTTTCCGTCGGCTTTGCGGGAGTATTACATATTTCTGAAGAACGGCTTGGGCTTCTTCTTTTTGACTTTTCCGCCGGTCTTGCTCGTAGCGGCGACCAGACCCTCTGATTCGGCCTGTTCTTTTTCTCGGATGTGCTTGCGAATCACGTACTGCTCGATGACGCCGGCAAAAGTGCTTGCCATAATATACAGATTTACGCCGGACGGGGCCTTGTAGAGCATCAGCGGGAACAGCAACGGCATCATGATCTTCATCATTTTTTGCTGCTGGGCCATCTGTGGATTCGTCGAGGCATTTGCCTGGGACGGCATAAGTTGCTGTTGCAGGTAAAACGCCACGCCCATCAAAAGCGGCAGCAGGTTCAGCGATTCTATCTTCCAGCCTAACAACGGCATGGTCAACGTTGAGAATCTAACTAAAGCATCCGGGACTGAAAGGTCGGTAATCCAAAACGGCAGAAACGCCGCGCCTCGCAAATCGATACTGGCGTATACCGCGCTCCACAAAGCGATCCATATAGGCATCTGCACCATCATCGGCAGAAAGCCCATAATCGGCGATGCTCCCTGCTCCCGGTAGAGCGCCATCATCTGTTTATTCATCTCAGCCTTATTGTTGGCGTACTTTTTCTTTATCTCTTCGGCCTTCGGCGCGAGCGTGCTCATCTTGCTCATCGAGATCTGGCTCTTTTTGGTAATAGGATGCATGCAGAGCCGCATCAGGAAAACTAATATGATGATGACCACACCGTAGTTGGGGATGAAACCGTACATCCATTTCATTAGCGCCAGTATCCCAAACGCCAGCGGGCTGATAATCTTTGCCGGGCAGCAGCAGCCCATAAAGTCTATCGTCTGGAGAAAGCCGAGCTTTCGATACATTTCGTTTTTATCGAAAAGACTCTTATCCTTTGGACCGAGGTAAAGCTGAAAATTATATGTCTTCGAACTGTCGGCCTGACCGGTTGCCGCCAAAGTGCTTGTAGTAGTTGTTAAATCCAGGCCTAACATCTCGTCGCCCGTATCGGCTTTAACGTCCCCGTCAGGATTGTAAAACCGGCCTGTTTTATTGGTTATCCAGTCGCAATAATCTTTGCCTTCGTCCGGACGCGGCACTAAAATTGCTGCGAAATACTTATTGACGGCGGCAATCCAGAGGAAATTTCCGCCCGGTTTTGTGAGCTTTCTTTCATCGAGGCTCTTCGCCTTGTAGAGTTTCTTCTTACCGAGTTTGACGCTGTTAATTACGCCCTGCGAATCCCTAAAGGCAGCCACGATGTTTCTCATATCGGTTCTGATGGCCTCTCTGCCAAGTCCGCTTGGGCCGGCCATATTCAACCGTACTTTCTGCTTGGTATTTACCAGATTTTCAATGGTAACATCGCAGTCGAGAAGATAGCTGTCCCAACTGATTTTATAGGTCTTGGTCAGCTTCAGAACCGGCTCACCGGTATCTTCACGTTTAATAATCGCTTCGAAACGGGCGGTCTGCAAGCCGTCATCTGCGGTTTCGGCGTCGAAGCTCTTCCAATCGAGCTTGTTCAGAGGCAGTTGTAATCCTTGCTGGACAAAAGCAAGGTTCGTATTCGCCATTGCCAGAATTTCGCTGCCGTCCCTTTCCTGGATGGGCGATATAATGACCAATGGCTGAGGATTCTTGTAATCGCGGTCATCGAACTCGCTGAAAGCCGCTTTTCTGATTGCGGCACCTTTGGAGCTTAACTCTAATTGATATTTGTAGCCGCTCTTAGGATCGACAGAGCCTAATGTAATTGTTCTGGCTGATGCATTATCGGCGCCCAATGGAATTGAATCGACCGCTTCCAATTGTTCGCTGTTCGATATTGTCACACTTGGTGTTTCTACCTCTTCATTAGCCGCTACATTCTGCAAGAGGATAATGTTGCGTCCTGTTTGCGATGAATTATCAAACAGTCCGGACTCGACAACAAGCCACCCGCAGAACAGGCAAAATCCAGCTACAACCAAAATCATATATCGCATATATTATCTCTCACTATTAATCCTTGTCATTCCTGTGAAAACAGGAATCCAAAACCAATGTAATAATATAGATTCCCGCTTCCGCGGGAATGACACAGTGCATTGGACAGTCTGAGTAAATAATCAATTTCTTCTATCTTCCGCTCTGTAGTCGCTCGGCATGGAAGTTATCTAATTCTTTGATTGCCAGTATCTTTTCCATTGTAGTCTTAAAATCGTATTCGAGCCGTACAAAATGCACTTCGTTTTCTTTTACATAGACATAGCTTGCCCGGTTGTCCTTATCTCTTGGCTGTCCGACAGAGCCGATATTGATAATTGCCTTCTCGGTATCGATAATCGGGTAAACATCACTAAGCTCTGCCGGCAGATAGAAGTCCGGCTCATCAAGAAAGACGCCGGGCATATGCGTATGGCCTACAAAGCAGATGTATTTGACACGCTCGAATAGCAGCCTAACTTTTAGCGGATTCGTATAAACATCATCAGGGAAGATATATTCGTTGATCGGTCTTCTTGGCGAAGCGTGAACAAAATCGATTGTTGCCGGGCTTGTTCCCACTTTGCTTTTGAGCGTTCGCCTCATCGGCAGCTTGCCCAAAAAGTCCCAGCGTCTGTCTCGAGGCTGTTTTTCTTCTTCCGACTCTAAAACCTCCCGGGTCCAGAAGCTCGCCTGCTCCGCTCCGTAATTGAAGTTTGTCGGTTCATAAAAAACTGCATAATCGTGGTTGCCCAGAACGCACCATTTAGTCTTATCGATAATCAGATCGAGACATTCCTTGGGATTTGGCCCGTAGCCGACTACATCGCCCAGGCAATAAATCGTCTTTATACCCCTCTTCTTAATATCAGCCAGAACCGTAGTTAAAGCTTCGAGGTTCGAATGTATATCGCTTAATAGCGCAAACATACACGTCCCTAACTAAACAAAAATAACTCTTTTTTTACATGGGAAACTACTTAATAGCAGAAAAATGACAAAAATGCCAAGATATTTATTAGCTTTTCTCATATAATGGTAAGCATGACTCTTTTTGAAACTTGCGGGCTGGTAAAGAAATATTCGGGCAGGATCGTAGTTAACGAAGTATCAATTGCGATCGAGGAACGAAGTATTGTCGGGCTTTTAGGCCGTAACGGGGCTGGTAAGACCACCTCATTCAGAATGATTATGGGGATGGTTACCCCGAACAGCGGCTCGGTGCTCTTCGAAGGCCGGGATATCACTAAACTGCCGATGTACAAACGCGCCCGCTTGGGGATTGGTTATTTGTCGCAGGAGCCGAGTATCTTTCAGCGCCTCAGCGTTCGTGATAATCTTCTTGCTATTCTGGAAACGATGTCTATCGGCAGGGCCGAGCGTAACGAGAAGGCGGATATGCTTATTGAGCGTTTCGCTCTGACAGAGGTTGCCCGCAGCCAGGGCAGATTTCTGTCCGGCGGGGAGCGAAGAAAACTCGAAATCGCCCGGGCTATGGTAACCAATCCTTCGCTGATTCTCCTGGATGAGCCTTTTAGCGGCGTCGATCCTATTGCCGTACAGGACCTACAGGAGGAAATCCGGCAGCTCGTTGCTTCCGGCGTGAGCATCCTCGTAACCGACCATAATGTCGAAAGGACGCTTGAGGTTGTCGATAAGGCTTACATCATCGACCACGGCAGAGTCATAGGAGCCGGCCCGCCCGCTGAAATCATTCGTAACGAAATCGTTATAAAATCGTATCTCGGCAATACATTCGATGGCGACGAATTCGACGATATATAGCGTAAGGTGAGAACTGTGAATATAATTGCCGGCTACGAGCTGCAAAACTACAAAAGGCCGCTTATGTCCGTGTACCACGTGGGGTGCACGGCCACAAACCCAACGTGGTTTATGTCTGGCTGATGCGGAATAGGGAAAATGATAGATATTGATAAATGTCGAATGACGCATTACCCGGCTGGGGTTTTGGGCAGACGGGCCGAGCCGGTCGAAGAAATCAATGACAATACCCTTCGGCTGGTGGAGAAGATGATCGATATTATGCTGAAAAACAAGGGTCTCGGTCTGGCGGCTCCGCAGGCGGGCGTATCACTGCGGCTTTTTATTATCTCTCTGGACGGCAGCAGAGAAAATGTCAAAGCTTACGTGAATCCGACAGTAACGCCGGTCGGTGAACTCGATGCGATAGATGAGGGGTGTCTTTCAGTGCCGGGTATCTATACGAAGATTCGAAGATACAAGGAATGCGAAGTGACCGCGACCGACCTTGACGGCAACGAATTCACTGACCAGGCCGAAGGACTTTACGCCAGGGCCTTGCAGCACGAATACGACCACATCGAAGGAATCACGATTGTCAATCGTATGGGCCAGACCGCCAGAATCGTACATCGAAGACAG
>CBDVBU010000084.1:0-10724 GCA_965372295.1 uncultured Phycisphaerae bacterium | reverse complement strand
TGGTCGATAATATTGAAAAAATCGGCGACCACCTCACAAATATCGCCCAGGCGATTATAGGCGGCCTGCAATGGGAGGGAGTCAAACCAAAATTATCCAACGATTCTTAACTATATACTGGCAATTGATCAATTCGAAGGTATAATTGGTTATATGGAGAATCCATTTCGGATAATTGTGTTTGGTGTGCTGTGCCTGATATTAGTCACGGGGCTGAGTTTCGCTATTGAGCAAAACGACGCCGGCACGGATTTGCCCACTGTCAAGGCAGCAGTCATTGTCTGCAAGGGCATGATTGACGATGGGCTTTATAAATCCATCCGGCGAAGGACCCAAATCGCTCTTGATAACGACGCCGAATACATCGTCTATGAAATCAGCACTTACGGGGGATTGGTGTCCGCGGCGGACGACATATCGAAATATTTCCTCGATGTGAGCAAGGAAGCACACACAGTCGCTTACATAACTACGGAGGCGATATCAGCGGGGGCGATGATAAGTGTCCATTGTCAAGACATAATAATGCTCGAGAATGCCACGATAGGCGACTGTGCACCAATTACAATAGTTCCCAGTCAAAAACTCGAAGGTGTCGAGCGGGAAAAAACCGAGAGCTTTATCCGTGGGATTTTCGACCGGGCCGCGAATGCAAACGATTATCCTCGAGCATTGCTCAGGGCAATGGTAACGATGCAGATTGAGGTTTACAGGGTCAAGAACGTAAAAACGGGAGAGGACGAATTCTTTGAAAGAGACGAGTTGCCTAAAGACGCGAATGAATATGACATCGGCAACAAAGAATTGGCGGTCAGGGATGACCAGCTACTAACGCTAATCGCTTCTGATGCTCTTGAATACGGCATAGCAAGGGCGGTAGTTAAAGACCGTGCAGGGGCGCTTGAGTTTTTGTCTGAGCGTGATGGTGTAACTTTTGCCAGTGAACCTCTTGTACTTAAGACGCTGTGGTCGGAAGAGATGGTGCGATGGTTGAATTCTCCGGCAGTGATGGGCGTGCTTGTTATGCTCGCTATGCTGGGGATCTACATCGAATTCAACACACCGGGCGTCGGACTTCCCGGGCTTGCGGCGGTGATATGCTTTGTAATTATTATCGGCAGTAAATATCTGGTGGGGTTGGCTAACTGGGTGGAGGTGGCGTTATTTATCGTGGGGATACTCCTGCTGTTGGTTGAGTTTTTTATATTGCCCGGCTTTGGTGTCGCGGGCATGATGGGGATAATATGTGTCCTGGTCGGCTTATTCGGCATGCTAATCAAGAATCCCCCCAACAGGGTTCCCTGGCCTGACGGTCCTGAAAATTGGGATGTATTCATAGATGGCGTTCTGGGATTGTCGTTCGGCTTTATGGGATTTGTTGTTTTGGCGTGGGTGCTGACGAAGTACCTCCCTAAACTCCAGTTCCTCAGCGGGCTGATATTGGTGCCGGTGGTTGCCAAGCAGGGCACGGAAATGGAAATCAGCATGACAGTGCCGCCTGAACATGGAGCCATCGGCGTCAACATAGGTGACATCGGAAAGGTGATTTCAAAACTGAGACCCACCGGAAAAGCAAGATTCGGCGATGCAATCGTAGATGTCGTTGCCGAGGCCGAGTTCCTTGACAAAGGTGCTAATGTTGAGATAATTGAAATACACGGTAACAGAGTCGTTGTCAAAGCAGTTTAAGTTTAAGAGAGATCGTAGGAAGAAACGAATGGTTTGGTGGCTTATTTTTGCTGTTTTTTTGTATTTTGCCTGTGCAGCGCTCATCGTCGCTGAAGTATTCGTACCGAGCGGCGGCCTTATCAGTATCTTCGCGCTCGCCTGCTTGGGAGGCGGTATAGCAATATTTTTCCATCACAGTTTGATAGCCGGGTGGATCGGCGTCAGTATCGCAGCAATTATGATACCTGCGGTGTTGGTTTTCTCTTACAGGATATTTCCAAAAAGCAGGTTCGGTAAAAGCGTGACACTCACGCC
Source organism: uncultured Phycisphaerae bacterium (assembly GCA_965372295.1). GTDB lineage: Bacteria > Planctomycetota > Phycisphaerae > Sedimentisphaerales > Anaerobacaceae > JAFGPJ01. The sequence continues at coordinate 8,741 of CBDVBU010000084.1, read as the reverse complement.
CCCGGAACGCCGGCAGGGCGATGCCATACCCGACACGGACAAACTCAAAGATCTGCTCGGTGCCGAAGGCGTTGTCCTTACACCGCTGCGGCCGGTGGGAATGTGCGATTTCTCGGATCGCAGAGTCGAGTGTGTGGCTGAGAGCGGATATGTTGACAAGGGTAAAAAGGTCAAGGTCATCAACGTGGAAAGCACGCAGTTGACCGTTCGTATAATCGAAGAAAGTTAATGAAAGGACAAGTATTATGTATAACTTAACAAACACGACTCTGGCACAAACCGATCCGGTAAAATTTGTCGGGATGGCACTTTTGGTCATAGTCATTCTTGTAGTGATTGTGTCCTTCATGCTGTTCCTGAAATTCTTCCGGCTGTGGCTGCAGGCCAAACTCTCGCGAGCCGATGTCAAATTCTCCGAGCTTATTGGAATGTGGCTCAGAAGGGTCGATATCAAGACCATCGTTCTGAGCAAAATCACCGCAATTCAGGCGGGCCTGACAGTGACAACGACGGATCTTGAGAGCCATTATCTTGCCGGCGGCCGGGTCCCTAATGTCGTACGCGCATTGGTAGCCGCTAACAGGGCGAATATAGACTTGTCCCTGCAGACGGCTACGGCAATTGACCTGGCAGGCCGTGACATCCTCGAAGCGGTCCAGACGAGCGTTAATCCCAAGGTAATCGATTGCCCCGATCCGTCGAAAGGAAGGCAAACGATTGACGCTGTTGCTCAGGATGGCATCCAGTTAAAAGCAAAGGCACGCGTAACTGTCCGTGCTAATATCGAAAGACTGATAGGCGGCGCCACTGAAGAGACAGTTATCGCCCGTGTTGGCGAAGGAATTGTTACCACTATCGGCAGTGCCATAACTTACAAAAGTGTCTTAGAAAATCCGGACGATATTTCCAAGTCGGTTTTGTCCAAGGGACTTGACGCCGGGACGGCTTACGAGATCCTGTCAATTGACATCGCCGACGTCGATGTAGGCGAGAATGTCGGGGCGATGTTGCAGGCGGCCCAGGCCAAAGCCGACTTGGCAAGGGCCCAGGCCGAGGCCGAGAAGCGCCGAGCAATGGCGTTTGCACGCGAGCAGGAAATGCGCGCCCTCGTTGTTGAAAACGAATCAAAAGTGCCATTGGCCATGGCTGAGGCCTTCAAGAAGGGCAATCTCGGTGTCATGGACTATTACAGAATGAAAAATATTATGGCTGATACCTCGATGCGGGCTTCCATCGCAAAGCCCAAGAAGAAAGAATAGTCCCCATGATTCATGCTCTAACAGTTGATTCAGTATGATCTCTATGGCCGAAAGCAAAGCGTATGAGTGAGCTTTTAGCACAAATAATTCTGGCAGGCCGAAGCGATGACGCCGAAGGCTGGATGAACATCCTGATCGTTATAGTTCTGGCGGTCTTCTGGGCAATTGGCGGTATTATAAAAGCGAAAGCGAAAAAGCCCGGGGGCCGGGACGAACAATTGCCTGGTAAACCTGTCCGCAAACCACCAGTACACAGCCGGGAGGCACGGGAACAAATGCTTAGACAGCTACAACCTCCTGTCGGCCCTGCAAAAGGCCAACGCCAACAGCCTCGCCCCGCTACACAACAACCGCGAATGAAGTTTGCCGACCTCCAGGCTGCTGTCCGTAAATTTGCCGTCGAAGCCGAACAGGCTTTCCAGCCTCAATCCGGCCAAAAGACGCCGGAACTCGAACCGGCATTGACGGAGCCAAAAATTCCGCCCGAGACTGTCGAACTCCCTGAACCTACGGGTGCAAGTATCAAAAGACTGCATGATAAGCGAGCTTCTGAACCGGAACAAATGCCCGAGTCGGAATATCTCTCCGAACTTCTCACGGATTATGCCGATCCTGAAGAGCTAAGAAGGGCGATCCTGCATTACGAAATCCTCGGCAAGCCTTTGTCGCTGCGAGATTGGCCGTAACTTCTTATCGGACTTTGAGCATCCTGTAGAATAGCACACTTTCAACCAATTAAATTAGAAGCCAGATTTCTCCACTGCGCGATGCTGCGCATCGCTCCGGTCGGAATGACAATGGGAGCTTTTGTCATTTCGAGTACTTCACCTGATTCTCAGGATGCATAAAAAAGAAAATAGCCCACTCATGTCATTGCGAAGGAGCGAAGCGACTGTGGCAATCTCAATCCTTCCGCTGCAAAAACCGTCTATTTTCTTAGGAGCGAAGCCGAGAAATCTGGTTTGTGTGCGATACCAACTTAACCAGCTTATACCAATAGTATTTAATATGTGCGTTTGAAGCGATGGTATGTGGCAAAAGAACTAATTCCAAAGACCTTTTTCTGTAAAGCCGGTAATATATTGAATAGCTGCTGAAAACCGAACATTAGAAAAACACACCATTATCAACGTCCTATAATATATGTTATGTTTCATTCAGTCATAGTTCCCGGGTAACAAGCGTATTTTTGTATTTCGGGCCTTTCCGGCGTCCTTTGCCGGCCAACCGTCAAAATTGGTTTTCGGCGTTAATTGCCTGGTTGGCTGTGTCCGTGAGATTGTCCCACGTGGCAGTCGCCCTGTCCAGCAGGCCCAGGTTCTGCAGAATGATTGAGATGTTGACCGTTGCATCGGGACATGTGAAATTTCTCTCCAGATGATGCTCAAGGTTAATTAAAGAAGATGCAAACTTTACCCTGTCACAATATAACAAGGCGGTCTGATAGTGTAGTTGCAGCGTGTTCTTATCGAGATATTCAGAACAGGTCAGATGATCAAGCGCCTCAGTCTTGCGATCTGCCTCCAACAGGCAGACGGCTAATTTGCTTTTGGCTCTTGTGTAAGCCGGATTGATTTCTAAAGCCGTTTGGAATGACTCAATCGCTTCTGCCAACCTTCCGACGTTCATCATCAGTACGCCGAGCCTGTAATACAAATCCGGATTTTGAGGGCGATGATTAATTTGTATACGGTGTGCGACAATCACAGCTTCCGTCAGGCTGTTATAGTCATCTTTATAATCAAAAGACAGGTTCTCCCTAAGACCGGCCTTGAATCGCAAAGTGGCTGTCTCGTTGAACAACAACGAACTGTTCGGCTGAATCGCCGCCGCCAGCGATAATGTGCCCAGGGCGTCTGAGGTATTGCCGGATGATTTTTGGGCAATTGCCAGGCCAATATAGGCTTCGACGATATTATCATTGATTTCGACCGCCCTGTTGAACTGTTGCGCGGCAAGATGATCCTGTTCCATTTGCAGGTATTGTGTACCGAGTTTTATAGTAGCCTCAAGGAAATCCGGGCAGACACGAAGAGCTTGCTCGTATTGCGAGACGGCGTCCGATGTGGCGCCAATCATCCGCAGGACGTCCGCATGCCTCATAAGTAAATCGGGTTTGTCCGGCTGGGCCTGCAACAGGTCCTCAATGCACTCCAGGGCTTCGTAAAGCTGACCCTCGGCGATCAGCCGGTCTATGTTCTCATCATGGGCCTGGAAATTGTCCGGATGAATCAAGATTGCCGTGTTAAATGTTTCGACAGCCTGTGTATACCGGCCAGTGACAATATATAGATACCCAAGCGTAATCAGTGCCGAGATATCATCGGGGTATTCGTTCTTAAGAAGCTCATATTGCTGGATGGTTTTCTCTAATTGACCATTCTTAAAGTAAATGGCGGCCAGTCGCTGAGCGGGAAGCTGCAAATAGCTTTTGAACTTCAGACAGTCCTGGTAGAATTCCACAGCTTGAGCCTCTTTGCCGAGCCGTTCATAACCATACCCGAGGGCATAGAGAGCCATCGTATTGTTCGGCTGGCGCATATAGACTGAATTGAGCTCTTTGATTGCCTCTTGCAGTTGGCCGTTATGCAGAGAAATCGCTGCCGCCGCCAGCCGGCCGTGAGTACAGGAAGGATATTCGAAGAGATATATCCGCAGTTGCTCGGCGGCTGCATCCAGCTTCATGGCATGCATCAGCTCGATCATCTCGTTCAACTGCTTGTATCGAGGTGATTCGTTATCCTCTACAGGAAGTCTGACCGTATTTAACCAGTGCCATATCAAATCAGCAGTATCGACTGTTATCGCCCTGCCGAGAATTTCCAATAATCGACTCATACACCACCCGCACCCAGTTTTCATCTTTTGATTTGCAATAAATGATTGTGGATTTGAGTCTCCACCCGCTTCCAATCACAATCAAGGTATCGACAATAGATGAGGGCGGATTAACCCCGGTCTTGGCAATTAGTCACTTGATGTGCTATTTTGCTTTTTCGTTGTGGGGATTGTGCGTTATGTGCCGGTTGTTACGATTTTAGAATCGGATTATCGGGTTCGGATTTTGCCATTTGTGCCTGTTTTTCTATCTCGCTGAGATATGCCAGGGTGCGTTCGAGCTTATCGGTCAGGTGTTTCAATTTCAGCAAGGTTTTGACACGCGTCAGGAGCTCCAGCTTATTCACGGGCTTGCTTAGAAAGTCATCCGTGCCCGAATCGATGCCGCGTTCGATATCGCCGAATTCGCTTAATGCCGTAACCATAATGATGGGTATATCACTGGTTTTGGGATCGTTTTTGATTCTTCTGCAAACCTCAAAGCCACTCATCCTGGGCATCATCACATCCAGCAGAATCAAATCGGGAGGATCTTTAGCGAGAATTTCCAATGCCTCATGCCCATCGTGCGCGGGGATCGCCCGGCAGTCCACGTCCTCAAGATATGCCTGCAGCAATTCAAGATTCTGCTGATTGTCGTCCACCACCAGCACTACAGGTGTCGTATCCTTCTTTTTACCAGTTTTAGTCTTGCTCATACAAAAATGCTCCTGTTCGACTCGGAAAAGCAATTTTCGTCATCAAAATATATTTCATCTGTGTTTTGGATTAAGTTTGGCCCGCCACCTCAGAGACACACGGATAGCCTTTCTTCGAATGATATTCTTTTTTTGCCTCGGCCGCAAACAAATTGACCAAAATATCCGCTTCCAAAAACCGGTAGTACGGATACCAGACGTTGAGAACCTGATACATTTCGTCGATGAAAATAGCCACTTTTTTCATTGCCATTTTCCGCTGCTTCTTATTTACCCTTATCACAATTCGCGGAAATTGTGAATCCTGTGAAAAGTCAGATAGTTTGCATCGTGCGCCCGATAGACCCCGCCCAAACCGTCATCATACGCGGTCCTGGAGACGGCAATGATATCCCGGTCTTTGAAGAGCCAGTCGATATACTGAAAGGCGTGTTTGACGCTGTCGGCATGACGCAGAATCACGGATTCAACCTTCCAGTTCCGCAAATCGGAAGATGAAACCAGCGTCAGGACATTACGATAGGCCTCCGGATTCTTCTGTTTACTGACGAGCGACCAATAACGTTTCGTCAGGGGATCAAAGCGGATGGTGAATTTATTTGTGCCGCCGAAGAAATCTATGAAATCCTTCTCCGGATCGAACCGGACCGATTTGCCGTTTTCGGAAACGTGTACGACGGCGGCTTTTTCTTCGTCCTGATATTCCACGCGCAGAATATTTACAAGCTTGTTCTCCGGCGTAACAACGATATTTCCCTCCAGCCAGGCCTTGCCGGGCCATGACTGGTCAAACTCAAGACGGTTGCTCATGATCCAGCTTTCCGCTTTCAGCAAGTCCGCATCTACAGGAGCCGACATGACGAAAGACCGGAGATTGCTCCCCGGCCCTGTAAGGGGATACCTGTCTTCCATTGCCCGCCAAATTCGTCGATTGTGTACCACAACCGGGACTGGCGCACAATGAAACTGGCCCTGTGCGGCCAGAAGTCCCGTATATCGGTCTTTCGGCGTGGTCCACGTCAGCCCCCCGTCCGTGGACCGGCGAATAACTATATGGCCGTTATGGATGCTGGTGCCAATAACATATAGCGCTCCTTTGTGCAGGAAAATTGTCGACCAGTACTGTCCGTAAAAATCCGTTAGTTTATCCCATGTTTTTCCAGCATCTTTAGAACGAAATATTGCGGTACGATCTTCTTTTGTGGCCGGCCCATAGAAGTCATGAGAGACTATATAGAAACCATTGGGCAGCACAGCAATACTTGGCGAACCGAGGTACGTGCCCGTGCCGGCCGGGCTGTGGTCGATAACAACGCCCGGAACGAGCGAGTCGTCCCTTGCAGCAGGGCCCTCTTTTTTGACTTCGTCTGTGCCCTGCCGGATCCAGGCGAGATTGAAGACGTAGTGTTGTTTGCTGCTGATCAGGTGAATGAGGCTATCGGGAGTCTGGGTCGCCGCCAGATATCCTCTCGGTTCGGCATGAGTCGGATCCATGATGAACTTGCCGGTATTGCCGCCGCCGTCGAGTTTCCTTGCGGGGCCGCCATCGGTAAGCAGCCTTTTTACGGGCCAGGTCTTGCCTTCGTCGAACGACAGCGCTGCAAACATGCCGAAGACCCGGCGTTCCTTGCCGGCTGAGTCTTTTAACTTCATCCCGGTATTGCGGTTTGTGAAACTCACCAACAGGATGGGCCCTTCCAGCAGGCGTCTGAGGATGAGTCTTTGCCCGCTGCCGAGCGGCGGAAACTCGCTGGCCGAATATGTCCAGTTTACGCCCATATCTTTCGATATACTCATCGGCATCCGGCCTTCGATATTGTTGCCGCGTCCAAATGCCATCAGGCTGACGTCCTTGAGTTGCATCACGCCGGCGTGAATCCCCGCGATCCAGGCGCCGGTAGTGCCGGCAGCAAACTTCGGCATCGGTCTGCCGGCTCCTGCATCTTTCCACGTCGCGCCTCCATCGCGGCTGATGTGCACTGCCGTCCCGCCGTTGCCCCCTGTCACCGCATCGCAGGGCAGGACAAAGTAGCCCTCGCGCGTTCGAAAGACCGATTCGACGGGCATGTGACGCAGGCCGTGCTCGGGATTGATCAGTCGAGCCTTCGACCATGTAACGCCGTTATCGGTCGAAAGCCGCATCACAGTAGCGAGATTCCCCCACGTGGCCGCCGCCGAGAGACCGTTAAAGTGATAGATCGTATCTCGGCCATTAAACCAGAAAGCCGGGGCGTGATCGTTGCGGTCCGGCGCATTCCAGAAGACCGAGGCCGGCTCCCACTGCTCGGCGCCGTATCGCAGGCGGCTCGCCAGGATGGTTAATTCACGCCCCGGTTCGTTCCGGCACGAATACCAGATCGCCAGCAGATCTCCGTTGGGGCAGTCAACCAGCGCCGGGTCGTGATTGTGCTCGGAGTACATCGGGCCGTCGGAGTCAGGCGGAATTTTGACATATTCGCGAGGTCCCTTGAAGTAGGGCTTATTCGGATCGGGACCGCTCGCCCAGTCCGGCCGGTTCTCCTGGTTCACGTTGCGTGCGTACAATGCCGGCTCAGGACTCGCAAGCGGTTCGGTCTTCCACATCTCACCGGCAACCACGCGGAAGCCTATCAGCCAGCTTTTGTCGTCCGGCAGTGCGCCAAGCCGGTTCGACGAGCGCAGAAAAGATATCTGCGTACCGTGACTGCCGCCACGCGTAACCTTAAAATCACCACCGGTACGCCCTACCGGGTCCGTCTGCTCGCCTTGTTCGTATGGGCCGTACCAGTCACAGCACCATTCTTCCACGTTACCGTGCATATCGAAAAGACCCCACGGATTCGCCTCGGTCTGCGCGACAGTCAGCGGCACCGGCTCAGCACCTTTGCGGCGACGTGCCGGATCGGGAAACCAGCTCATCCGAGCGTTCTTTTGAAACTCTTCCGGCAGGGTATCGCCGGTGTGGTAGGCCGTCTTCGTGCTGGCCCGGCAGGCATACTCCCACTCGGCCTCGGTCGGCAGACGGTAAGGCTTGTCTTCCTTCTTCGAGAGCCATTTGCAGAACTCGACCGCCTCGCGCCAGCTCACAAAAACCACAGCCTCGTCGTCGCGTTCGGAGAAGCCGAGTTTGCCGCGAAGCGCGCGGTGTTCGGGATCGAACTGCTCGTATTGTGTGTTGGTGACCTCAGTCGCGGAGATGCCGAAGGATTCAGTGATACGCACTCTGTGGGCGGGCCGCTCGTCCCAATCGCCGCCTTTATCCTGTCCCATCAGGAACGATCCCGGCTGGATACGAACAAATTTCATGCCGATAGTGTTGACGAATGTCTGGCTTCCCTGAGCCGAATTCGATGCCGCGGTGCCGTCTAAGGAACATAGTAATGTCACAAGACAGATTACCAGTATTGCCGGCCATTTGCTTTTTTTCATTGCATTACCTTTCAAGTTATCCGGTTGCTGTTATTTTCGATATACTGGCGGATTTGCGGCTTGATATATATTTGCTCAACATCCACCACTTTCGGCACCGCCTCGGCACATACTGCCGCAGAAACGGCGGACGAAGCCTGTGTGTCGACAAAAAAAATGGGCTCGCCCTTGATCGTGCAAAGTCCCCCGCCGCTACCGCCAAGCGGCTCGTTGCGTATTGTCACGCTATTCGCCTCCAAAAGCGCCAACAGCTCGTCTAAAATACTCTGCTCGTTCATTGTACCCGTGTCATTTTACATAGGTCAAGGTTCAAGAAAAAACGCATCAAAAGTCGATATACCTCATTAGAAACTTGATTTTATATTAGGAATAGAAAATTGGCAAGTATTACTGAAAAACGCTTATCATTGCACAAACGGGTGGAAGTTCAGAAATGTCAAAATGAGACCTTAAAATCTCAGCTCGCCGGGCTTCAGCATCTGGCCAATATAGGCACCGTCAGCCATATGATAGCCCACGAGATGAATAACCTGCTGAC
>CBDVBU010000083.1:0-10776 GCA_965372295.1 uncultured Phycisphaerae bacterium | reverse complement strand
GTGCGGTTCGGTCGGCTTCTTCATTGCCGCTAACAGGGCCTTTTCCTCCAGACTCAGAGCCGACGTAACCGCAACGGTACCGATAACAGATTTCTTTAGAAAGTTTCTGCGATCAAGGTCTTGTGACATTTCCTAAGCTCGCTCCCTAACGATTTCACATGGCTGCAAATTAGTTTCTACTCGGCCCCGTGCTTCTCCAGCAGTTCAACCATCACCCCGTTTCCTTTCTGTTTGGCGAGCGTTAACGGAGTCATCCCCCGCTGGTTTTCGATATTAACGTCGGCGCCTTTGTAGATAAGCATCTCGGCAATCTCCGTTTGGCCGGTAGCAGCGGCAATATGGAGCGGCGAACCGAGATTTGCACCCATGGCATTCACATCCGCACCGTCGTCGAGCAGGAAACTAACGATTTCTTTGCAGTTTCGCATGGCCGCAAAATGCAGTGGGGTCGTACCGTCCGTCATCTTTGCGTGGATGTCGGCGCCTTTGGAGATAAGCAGTGCCGCCACTTCCTCACGGCCTTGTATGAGCGCTATATGCAGGAGCGATGCTCCGTTTTTAGCCGTTGCGTTGACGTCGGCGCCAGCAGCTATAAGTGACTGAATCTTGTCGACGTCACCGGCGGCCACCGCACGCTGCATCGACACGTCTGGGTCGATATCTTCATCAGGCTCGGCCGATTCCGGATCAGTGGTTGTTTCGGCGGTTTCGCTCTGAGTATCGGCCGGAGCTGGTTGAATTTGCTCGACGGGTTCCATTGCTTTTGCCGGTGCAGGTGTTTTTGCCGGTTGTACCTGTTTCTGAACGTCGGTTTGCTGCGACGGCTCGGATTCTTTCTTCTTACACCCAAAAGCAACAATCGCTAACATTACGACCAGGCAAAGAAGTCTTATGTGTTTCATTATAGTCCACCTTTCAATGAGCTTACATCGTTTCCATTTGGATTTATTGTATTATTATACAACACTTTAAGTCAAATTGCAACCTTAAGAATTATTACGCTGATCGCTCTTTAGCACCGTGCTTGTGCAGAAATACGGCAATTTCCTCATAGCCTCTGTCTTCGGCCAATAATATAGGAGTATTTCCATCGTAGTCTTTCAAATTTGATTTGATAGCTTGGAAGGGTGGCAGCCTCAAGCGCAGCTTGGGGATGGCTTCTCCTGTATTCACCATCCCCAAAGCCTTCGGCTTTGAGGCTGCCACCCAACTGTGGGAATGACAACTTACAGATTTACGCTTGACGGACTACTATCTGGTTTCCTCCTGCACCCGACGGCAAGGAGTATGAACGTCAAAAATAAACTCAGTGGCTTTGCCTGCTTCTACCGGCTTACCAGCGAAATCTCCGCCCAGTAACCGGCCTCGTACATCCATCCGGTCGGTTGGTTGATAAGTTCGAGCTTAACCTTCTTTCCTGCAAGGTCAGACAAATCAACCTCGGTCTGCATCCAGCCGTCGGAGGTCGTTTCCTTGCCCACGGCTTTGCGGACAATTTCTTTGCCGTCGGCGGCAACAATCAAGTCCCAGTCGCCTTCGGGATGGTGTCCCACGGTCAGACTCAGCGTGGTTTTCTTGCCCGCGGGGAGCTTTACTTGCCGTGAAAGCTTACAGCCGGTCCTGTGATTCAGTGGATGGGTGACAAGCACGTTGCTTTTGCCCAACTCTTGTTCTTTCAGGCCCGGGTCCATATCGAATCCGCAGTTCTTGACCTTCCAGCCGGGCGCGAACTTCGATACGGCTTCGGAAATATCTTTGCCCGCGATAGCGGTGATTTTCGCCATCTCCGCTTCGGTGAACTTGCTGTTGGCGATGGGTCCCGGTTCCCAGCACTGTTCGAGCCTGCCGGGCCTGGATTTACTAACCGGAATGACGAATGTCTCTCTGCCGTCGCTGCCTTTTTCGATTCGCCCGCCGGCACGCACGACCGACTGACGGACGAGTTTTTCACACACGCTAACGAGCGTGGGGAAGTTGTATGGTGTGTGGCTGAATTTACCTTCGGGATTTAACGCCGACTTGTATTTGTCCGGCAGGTTCTCAAAGCCGATGGTTGTGAACAAAATACCGCCGGAATTCGAAGGATTGCAGTCGGAATCCTGACCGCAGCGCGTCGAGATGATAATCGTCTTGTCCGGATCACCTTCGCCGTACAGCAGGCCCATAACGATATAGGCGCCGTTGATCTTGGCGTCGATATTGAAGTCGCCCTTACTGCAGGAGTATCTGCGGTAGTCGGGATTGTCCTGGTATTTCTCCTCGATGAGCTGCCAGGTTTTCTGCCAATCGTTTGGATTTTGCTTATACCAGGTAAGCACATCAAGAATGCACTCAGCGTACTGGCTTGCCTGTGGGATACACTTCAGTCCCGCGCGGACAATCTTTTCTATATCATCTTCGAAGAATGCCTCAGCATACATGCCGCCTACGAACTGGCCGCCGTAGAGCCCATCGCCGTAGTTCATCAGTCGGCCGAAAGTCTCGCCAAGCTCGATCGCCACATTCGGCATACCCGGTGCAATAAGGCCGGCGTAATCCGCCTCGATTTGGTAATCGATGTCGTCGGCATGTCTATTAAATTCCGGATGGCCCGAATCCGGCGGTGCGATGCCCCGGCGAAGAAGCGTTCGGCCTTCATTGTTGGCGTGCCAGAGCGGGTATCCGCTGTTTGCAAAGTCGATCCCCGCCTGGCGAATCGAAACGTCCATCCCGTAAAGTTCCAGCGTTCGCAGGAATGTCATCTCGACGTAAATATCATCCTGGTTGAACTGGTTGATCAGTTCCGGCTTCCAGGACGGCATCTTGTCTTCCGGGATAATCTCGCCTTTGTAGTGGAATTCTGTCGGCCCGCCCCAGCCGACGCCTGCCATCTGTCCGATCCATCCGGCCTTCATCTTGTCCGCGTAATCCTCAACGGCGATACGGCGAACCGGCGTCTTGCCGATACCGCCGAGTCCGTCCGTCTGGCAGCCGGATAAATATACCAGACCAAGGCCCATTGTGACGATCAATAGAATTGTCAACACATTTTTAGCCATTGTTTACCTCCTTTAGCTAACAGAAAATATGGTTGATTCGTTTGGAGCTTTATAGTCCCGAAAGAATAAAAAAACAAGTTTTTTTATTAAATAGTTCCTGTTGGGGAAAACGAAAATCGACGATGTCACCCCTGTGAAGTACATGTTTAGCCGGCCTCTGGAATTCGCGACCATCCCCAAGCTTGAACCCCGCCGTGCGGTGGTCCAAGCTTGAGGCTGCCACCCATCTTCCATCAATTCTATTGGGTGGCAGCCTCATCCCGATAGTTGTTTATCGGGATGGGGATGGCTTTCCCTCGGCTAAACACATACCCTGCGAAAGCGGGGATTCAGAGCGAAAAACTGGATTCCCGCTTCCGCGGGAATGACAAATACTCTATCCGCAACAGGAACTAAATAGGTGGAAAAATAGCTGGGAGATTATATTTTCAAGTGCGTGTTTGCAATGATTTCAGGAATGAGTATAATGTTCGATGGTTCTTGTCGGGTTAATTCAATAACTCAGACTTACCGGATCATACTGTCATCCCTGCGAAAGCAGGGATCCAGGAACGTAACGGATTTTAATTATGCCGGAATATAGAATACGATTCGTAATATTGGCCGTAGCCGTCGTGCTGTCAGCTCTATCGTCGGCCTCGGCGGGCACATGGCGCCTGGAAAAAGGCCGGGACCTCAAGGCCGTCTCTGCCGATGGTGAAGACAAATTCCTGGTTGCAGTGGCCGAAGCTAAGAAGTTCGTCAACACCGGCCAGACGAAGGCCGCTCGCAAGGCCTACGATGCAATTAAGAAGGCCTTTCCGGAAATTGCCGGACCTGATTTTGATCTTTTCATCAAGGCTGAGATATATTATTGCAAAGTGAAGTTTACAAAGGCCGTCAGGAATTATAACAAGCTGCTGACCGAATATCCTAAAAGCGGATTTCGAGAGGCTGCTTTGGACAGGCAGTTTGCAATAGCTACGGCATATTTAGCCGGCAAAAAAAAGACATTACTCGGTTTCATCAAGATCAAAGGATATGCCGAGGGTATCAGAATTATGGAAAAGATTACCGACCGGGTCGGTCTCGACACACAAATGGGGATAAAAGCATCTGTCGCCGTGGCTGAAAACTACGAACAAAGAAAAAAGTTCAACGAAGCATTTCTCAAATGGTGGGAGATTTCATTGGAATGGGAAATGGGGCCGGTCGGCAGGGATGCATTGCTTGGGATGGCTCGTTGCAAATATGCTGTGTATAACAAGCCTCCCGAGCATAAAAGGACGTTTTATGACGCCTCAAGCCTGAGTTCGGCAAAAAGCTATTATGGAAGATTCAAGTTACTATATCCTAAAGATGCCAAAGAAATCGGGATTGATGAGATACTGAGCGAGATAGACGAGCAATTAGCCTACAAACAACTTAGTATAGGCCGGTATTATCAGAAAACCGGAAATAGACAGCCTGCCAATCTTTATTATGATATGGTAGTGAACGATTGGCCGGGCAGTAAGGCGGCCCAGGAAGCAAAGGAGCTGCTTACCAATAAGTGAGCTTCTGCAAGTTAGTAATCAGGCACCTACTGAAAATGAAGAAAGAAAACCTTAGTGGTCATGTAGGGTGGGGCTTGCCCCACCGGGTAAAGCGCTTGACATCCTTGAAGGCCGGGCAAGCCCCACCCTACGTATTTTTATGCTTTTGCGTTCTCTGTCTGGGACTTTGTGGATGTGACGGAATGGCTGGATATTCCAATGAGTCGCTGTTTCCGGAAGATGTTCGCAGCGTTTGTCTGGAAATGTTTGACAACCAAACCTTTCGACGGGGAGTGGAGTACGAACTTTCCGATGCCCTTGCCAAGCGTATCGAGGTTGATACACCCTATAAGATAGTTTCCGATTCGGACCGTGCCGATACTGTAATGAGCGGTCAAATAGTATCGATAAGTGAATTGGCGCTCAGCACCGATCGCGAATTAGGTACTGTTCTGGAAAAAGAAGTGGAACTGCAGGCGGTGGTTAATTGGAAAAATCTAAAGACGGGACAGTTGATGATGGATCATCTTAAAGTTAGTGCTTCAGCAAGCTATTCTGAATACCAACTGCAGGATTTTAAGTATGCTTCAACTCTTGCAGCAAACAATCTGGCACGAAAGATCGTAGAACTGATGGAAAGGAAATGGTAGAATCGTGAACTGAGTCACGAAGTGCCTAATATTAAATTATGAATGAAAATCAAGACAAAAAACCTGGTTTGCCGCGTCGTGGCCTTTCGAATAAGCCGGGTAAAAAGCCGCCCCTGCCTCGCTATAAGCGGGGTCCGTTCAGTTACCTTATAATTGCCATCGCGATATTCATGGTAATGATGATGCTGCAACAGTGGCAGAGAGTCGAGACGATCAGATGGGATGAATTTGTCAAGCACGTCGAAAGCGGGCATGTCGAAAGCATCACGGTGAAAGATACAGACGTCACAGGCCAATTCACCAACGACTATCTTGCCAGCCAGCAGAGTAAAGACAAAAAATCTTTTGTGGTTCATTTCAATCCGGACGTGCACGGCGTCTGGCTTAAGGAGCTGCTGCAGGAGCATCCGGGGATACAGAGTGATACGGCGCCGCAGCGTATCTGGCTTATTATGCTGATGCAGTGGGTCTTTCCGCTGGTTTTATTGATTGGATTTTTCTATTTTTTCTTCGCCCGGAATCTTCGCGGCGGCGCCGGCGGAATGCTGATGTCGTTCGGTCGCAGCAAACATCGGCTGCAGGGAAAAGACAAGGCCAATGTGACATTCGAGGACGTGGCCGGCGTGGATGAAGCGAAGGAGGAAGTAGCGGAAATAATCGAATTTTTGAAAAATCCGAAGAAATTCCAGCGTCTGGGCGGCCGCATACCCCGCGGAGTTCTACTTGTAGGCCCGCCCGGCTGCGGGAAAACATTACTGGCAAAAGCCATAGCAGGCCAGGCGGATGTGCCGTTCTTCAGCATATCCGGCAGCGATTTCGTGGAAATGTTCGTCGGAGTCGGAGCGTCTCGCGTGCGGGATTTATTCAAGCAGGCCAAGGAAAATTCGCCTTGCATCATTTTCCTCGACGAAGTTGACGCAATCGGACGAAAACGCGGCGCCGGCTTCGCAGGCGGCGGACACGATGAACGCGAACAGACACTCAATGCGATCCTGGTCGAGATGGATGGATTCGATACGAACGACCAGGTGATTGTGATTGCGGCGACAAATCGTGCCGACATCCTGGACCACGCGCTGACTCGCCCGGGACGGTTCGACAGGCAAATCATTGTGCCGCTGCCGGACTTAAAGGGCCGGGTTGAGATTTTGAATGTCCACGCCAAAAAAGTAAAAATGGGGCCCGATTGCAGCCTGGAGAGACTGGCGCGCGGGACACCCATGTTCAGCGGAGCGGATCTGGCAGCCATTATTAACGAAGCAGCATTGGCGGCAACAATGGCCAACAAGGACAATGTCGAGATGGCCGATCTGGAAGAAGCGCGGGACAAGGTCCGGTGGGGAAGAGCAAGAAAGAGCAGGGTCATAGACCAGAAGGAAAAAGAAATTACCGCTTATCACGAAGCCGGCCATACGCTGGTGCAATCGCTGCTAAAAGACGCCGACCCGCTTCACAAGGTAAGCATTATTCCTCGTGGACCTATGGGCGGGGCGACTTTTGCCTTACCGGAAAAAGACAGGACTATATTTACGAAAACATATTGCATGGCACTTTTGCAGGTTTGCTTCGGGGGCCGAATTGCGGAAGAATTGTTCTGTGGTGACATATCCAGCGGCGCACAGTCGGATATTCAACAGGCGACTAAAATCGTAAAGCAGATGGTTTCGACCTGGGGTATGAGTGAAGAACTCGGTCTGATCAGCTACGGACCGGATTTGGGTGTCAATGATATGATATACGTGATGCCGCCAGAGAAAGACTATTCGGAAAGAACAGCCGAGGCAATCGACGTCGAGGTCAAAAGGATTACCGACGAGGCATATACGAAATCAAAGGAATTAATAGAAGCAAACAAAGAGAGACTTGAGAACATAGCAAAGGCCCTGCTGAAATATGAAACCCTTGACGCTGACGAGGTAGAATTGATTCTGGAAGGCGGCTTGCTGGACAAGCCCACCGTTGCCGATTTGTTGGTTGCCGAACAAGCCAAAAGCGAGCAGTCGAAATCCGAGCCTGAAAAACAGCAAGAGCAGCCGGCTGGCTAATTATTATTATTCCAATTGTTTCTGAGTTTTTATGCGGGAATTAACTGCCGGAATATCGAAAGTTAAGCTGCGTACAGGTATAATGTCCGCAGTCTGTGTGCTCGTGATAGCCTGCGGCCTCTGGGGCCGGAATTCGAGCGAGCCAAATTCAGCCGCTGCCGGCAACTTCACCACCGGCATCGAACTGGCCAGATATGAGGATGAATTTTCCTCCGTACATCTTCAAGCCGTTCAAATGGACATGCTCTTTGGAGTTGCTGTCATATTTGAGGGTACCGATGACCTTCACTATTATGCAAAGCCTGAAACGGCGCCCGCGCCTGGATTTGAACTGAAGATTAACGCAAAATCCGAAAAATTTGATTTCGGCGACGCCGTTTTTCCTAAATGGAAGATATTCACCGACCCTGTCGGCAGCAAAGTCGAAGTTTTCGCCGGGGATTTCACCGTATTCGTGCCGATCATGATGGCTAAAGCTCCGGCACAAGTTGCTGCCGATGTCGAAATCACAATCACCGGAATTACCTGTACGAGCAAGCTCTGTCTGCCGCCGTTCGAGAAGACTTTACGGACGCAGATTGACTGGAGTAATCGTAATTCGTGGAGTCAGGTGAGTCTTGAAGCCGAAGGTGATACAGCCACGCCGGTTCAAGTAGCTGAGGGTCCGGATTATTCGATCTGGTTTGCTCTTGTTCTGGCATTTATCGCCGGACTGGGGTTGAATATCATGCCGTGCGTGTGGCCTATTCTGCCCCTTATCATCATGCGAATCGTCGACCAGGCGAAATCGGGCCGGAGGCAGTCGGTTATGATGGGCCTGGCATTTTGCATCGGGATATTGCTGTTCTTCGCATGCCTGGCCGGAGCCAACATCATCCTGCAAAGCTTCTATGACAGAACCCTGAACTGGGGCGACCACCTGCGCAATCCAGCTATCGTCACGGCCCTGGCTCTGCTGCTGATCGTCATGGCTCTTTTCATGTTTGGAATTTTCACAATAACCGTTCCATCTTCGATAGCGAGCAAATCCGGCTCGGGCAAAGGTTACGCCGGCTCGGTCGGCATGGGTTTTTTAGCGGCGGTACTGAGCACACCGTGCAGTTTTGGTATCCTGACCGTCGCCTTCGTCTGGGCACAGGGCCAATCGCTGTTTCTGGGCACACTGGCTATCATGGTAATCGGGCTTGGCATGGCCGCACCTTATGCGATTCTGACATCCGTGCCGGGATGGTTGAAACGCCTGCCGAGAGGCGGCCGCTGGATGGAGCTGTTCAAGCAGACGCTCGGCTTTGTGCTGCTTATCATCGCAGTCAAACTTATCAAGGCCACTCCGGCAGAAAACAGAATCAATCTGTTGTATTTTGCAGTAGTCCTTAGTTTCTCTGTCTGGATATGGGGCACCTGGGTCACTTACGGCAGCAAACTCTCGCGCAAATTACTGGTCCGGGGTATTGCCGTGTTCCTGGTTGTTTTGTCATTTTGGTTTTTCTTCAAGCCGGAGCTTGTGGACTGGCAGGATTACGACCCGGCCCGGATCGAATCTGTGAAATTAGAACAAACGCCGGTCCTGGTTAAATTCACCGCCGACTGGTGCACCAATTGCGAAATTGTGGACAAGTTCGTCTTCGGGCGTAAAGATGTCGCCAAACTCATCGACGAAAAGGGCGTTCTGGCCGTTAAGGGTGACACAACAAAGGCCAATCAGCCCGCGACACTCGATTTGAGCAACATTTACAAAGAACCCGGTGTCCCTGTAACCTTGTTGTTCCTGCCTGGCGAAACCGAACCGGTACGTCTGCGAGATCTGTTTTTTGCGGATGAATTGAAAGCTCTGCTTGAAAAGCTGCCGGACAAGCAAAATAAGAAAAAATAGGAAATGTAGTTAAAATTGGTAAAGGCCGAAAAATCAAGGAAATGATTTCTTTGTCATTCTGAACGCAGTGAAGAATCTCGGTGGTAGCGTTTGGACAAACCGTTACGTTTGAGATTCTTCGGCTTCGCCTCAGAATGACAGGGATGGTCGATTCGACTCAGGAATGGAATTAAATTGGCTAAGCGAAAAAAGATCAAAGTGGATAAAGATGATGCCGCACAGCGAGTCAAAAAAATCTGGACCATTTTGAAAAAGACATACCCTGGCGCCAAAATCGCACTTAATTTTAAAGATCCGCTGGAGCTGCTTATTTCCACGATTCTCTCGGCCCAGTGTACGGATGTGCGGGTTAATATAGTAACAAAGGATTTGTTCAAAAAATATAAATCCCCCGCCGACTGGGCTAAAGCCGACTTAAAACAGATCGAATCGGGCATCCGAAGCACAGGTTTTTTCCGCAATAAGGCTCTCAATATCAAGGGAGCGTGCACGAGGATTGTCGAGCAGTACGGCGGCTCAGTCCCCGGCACGATGGAGGAGCTTCTGACCCTTCCCGGCGTGGGGCGTAAAACGGCCAACTGCGTCCTCGGCGACGCTTTCGGCATTCCCGGCATCACCTGCGATACGCACGTGATTCGCCTGTCCCGGCGGTTAGGTCTATCGGAAAACAGCGCTCCGGTAAAGTTAGAGTTTGATTTAGCCGAAATAGTTCCTAAAAGGAACTGGACTGCGTTTAGTCATTTAGTGATTACACATGGCCGAAATATTTGTAAAGCTCGAAAGCCGGACTGCCCGGAATGCCCGATTGCAAAACACTGCCTCTCGGCGAACAATCCGGACCTGTGGTAAAACAGAATACAGAATACAGGAGAAAGAAGACAGGCTTCTGTCTTCCAAACAAGGAGAGCGTTTACTATGATAGAGAAGGTTGACAATCCTGTTCAAGACCTCTGGCGCATATTCAGAGTAATGGCAGAATTCACCGAAGGCTTCGAAGAGCTTGCTTCTGTCGGCCCGGCCGTATCTATTTTCGGCTCGGCCCGCTCCAAGCCGGATGATCCGTATTACAAGCTCGCCGAGCAGACCGCTTCGGAACTGGTTAAAGCCGGCTTCGCGATAATAACCGGAGGCGGGGGCGGAATCATGGAGGCGGCAAATAAGGGCGCCGCCGCCGCGAACGGCCAGAGCATCGGCCTGAATATCGAATTGCCGATGGAGCAGGTCCCGAACGAATACCAGAACATCTCGCTGAATTTTCGATATTTCTTCGTTCGCAAGGTGATGTTCCTCAAGTACGCTCACGGCTTTATCGTCTTTCCCGGCGGCTACGGCACGATGGACGAGTTCTTCGAATCGCTGGTCTTGATTCAGACGCTAAAGCAGGCCACATTCCCCGTGATTCTGATGGGCAGCGATTACTGGGCCGGGCTAGTCGAATGGATAAAGGCCAAGATGTTAGGCGAACACAAGTACATCGCCCCGGAAGACCTGGGAGACTTTACGATGGCCGACGATGTTCAAACCGCGGTCAAGATTATCAAAGACTTCAAGGAAAGTCCCGGCCGCAGCGGGATAGATTTACCCCCCGGAATGAAAAAAATGTGAAACGTCCATCGTACTGCATATCGCGTATTCAATAGCCGCTGACGGAAAACG
>CBDVBU010000082.1:0-10793 GCA_965372295.1 uncultured Phycisphaerae bacterium | reverse complement strand
GGCCGAGGGGCTCCACTATTATCGCTTTGGTCGGGGATACCGGGCAAACCCATTCACAGGCGCCGCAGCCAGTGCATTTGTCCGGGTCAATCTCCGGAATCGATATATAATCCTCCTCTGAAAAAACCAGTTTAACAGCATCATAAGGACAAATCCTGACGCACACCGTACACTCTCGCTCTTCACTGAGCAGGCAAAGCGACATATCCACCTTCGCCAGGCCGACCGTGGTTTTGCTTTTCTCCGCCAAAGACAATCCGGCGATGGCACCGCTGGGACATACCTCGTTGCAGCTATTGCAATCCTCCTGACAGTAATTGTTATCGAACCTCAGTGTCGGTGTCATAAAACCCGCAACACCATGCCGTCCCGGATCAGGCTCAATAATACCGGCCGGGCACGCCCGCGTACAATTACCGCAGCGAATACATACCGCCGGGAAATTACTCTCATCAATTGCCCCGGGTGGACGGATTGGTTTCAACGCTCTGCCGCGAAACAGTTTCCGTGCCGTTACCACCGCCAGAACACCCATCCCCAATGCTAAAATATCCCGCCGTGCGGTCAATACTTTGTTATTATCCGGCGACTTCTGTCTATACAGTATGTTACGCCGAAACGCGCCCCCCAGCCGGACAAGCATAACCTGTATCGCACCCAATGGACAAAGACGCGAACACCAGAGTCCGGCCCAGACAAAGTTGATCGTCAGGACAATCAGCAGAGGCAGGCAATAAATGAACGACGCTGCTGAGAACGGTCCGCGCAGGGCCTGGATAAATCCGTTGAATATTCCCAGCGGGTCAAGCAATAAAAACAGTGGATACCCTAAAATCGCTCCGCCCAGCGTCAGAAGGACTACCCATTGACCGATAAGGGGCACAATTTTATAACGGTTCTTTGAATCGGACGACCTGCGAAGACGACGGATATTTTCCGAAAGAAACCCAACCGGACAAAAATTCCGGCAAAACCAGCGCTCCCGCCATAAAGCCATGATGAACAGCGGCAGAGCCAACAGCGTTATTACGCTCAAGGTGCGGACGGCCAATGCCGAACAAACCGCGACATAGGGACTCAGCGACGGCAGGATTACAGCAAAACGCTTCCACGGTAAAATTTGAAGAGCCAGTGTCGCCGCCACTACCAGCACGAGGCATCGCCAGACAAAAGTGAGAACTCGGCGATTCTGGTTTTTTATAAAATCAGCCACTATCCCAGGTATGCACCTTGTTCCTTGAGTCGTTTTTGCAGTTTGGGTATCTCAACGTCGCGGCACCGGCAGCCGTCCTGAACGGCCAAAGCGGCGGCGACACCGGCGGCATGGCCGGTAACAAGCGAACATGGAATACATCTCATTGGTTCCATAATAACCGGACCGGCGGAGGCACACCTGCCGACCGCCAGGATGTTCTCGATTTTTCGCGGCACCAGTGCCCCAAAAGGTATTTCAAACGATGGATCGCCCGGACTCAGTTCGCCGCCCACACCAATCACATCAGGAAACTTTTGACCGGCCTTTGCCCCCTTGAAAGTAACCTGTTTCATCCCGGTAAGTACCCGCGATATCCGAACGCCCAACTGTGAGGCGACCTCTACCAGATAAACTTGTTCATAACCGGGCGTTTTGCGAAGTTTATCCATTTGTCGCCATATCTGCCGGCGGTGGTCCATTTCCAGCCTTGTCAAATCGTTAATATCAACGGCATCGGATTCGGGACCTCCCATATTGACCCAGTTTATGCTCGGAATCGGCGTAGGCAGACCTATGCCTCGCGGCGGCTTTTTAGCCTGTTTCGCCTTTGCCTGATCTATCTTATCCATATTGCCTATTCGGCAGACCAGACCAATCCTGTGCCTTCGATGTTCGTAAGGCGCTCCGGCAATGGAGAAAATATCACCGTCGCCGCTGGCGTCAATAACCATTTTGGCCAGGACGGCGAATCGGCCGGTCTTGCTTTCAAATACGGCTCCCTTGACGACATTGCCGTCCATAATGACATCGACGCCCCAACTGTGAAGATATACATCGACGCTGGCTTCGCGGATCATCTCAGAGAGGACATACTTGGTCGCCTCAGCGTCCGTGGTCGGTTGCTCACCCGAGCTGCGTTCGATGACAGCCTGGTCCATTTTGCCTAATCTTTGCAGAATTTCCTCACAGATGCCCATCGTTACCCGCTTTTTACCGAAGCAGACGCCAGGCAGCTTGAGTACGAGACCACCGGTCCATAGTCCTCCAAAGCAACCATATCGCTCGACCAATGCTACCTTAGCGCCTGTCCTTTTGGCTGCGACGGCGGCGGCAACACCTGACGGCCCACCACCGACGACCAGAACGTCGGTTTCACGGAATACGGGCACCTCGCGCTGGGGCTGAATAACCTTACTGCCGGATATTTTTATGGGGTTTTTAGTTGTCCCAGCCATCATCTTTCCCTCTTTAGCCGTGGCGGAAGAACCAAGACCTGCCCCGATCCCAGCCGTACCCAGAACGCCTAAAAATGTCCTTCTCGATAAGTCATCATCCATTACAAATCTCCTATGAAAATTATTTGAATTATACGCTATGTTCACCGGCTGTGGGACACACCGGCCTGGCGCAGTAATTCTCTTGCGCGGGCCTCTTTCATACCGGCCAATATCAGATACTTTCGACCTCCGACCGGAACGACCGCTCTTCCCTCCTTAACTTCAACCGGCAGCCGTGTCGCAAACGGTTTCATCACCATCAGCCGGTCGGGCGCCACGGGCAGAAGCAGATCTGCCTCGCCGGTCACCGCCCAGATAAGGATACAAGTGTCGTCCGGCCGCGCCTCACGGCAGAAGCTGTATGCTCTAAAGAAACCGCCGGCCACATCGGGAATTTCGCTAATCTTCACCAGTTCATGTTCTCCATGCTCATTGACAAACAGATGGTGTTCCTGATCGGTGAACTCGACATTTTTCCATGTGTCTATCCACACCTTGTCCAACAGCGCATCCCAGACCTTGATATACTGATAATCTTTCTTGTCTAACGTCCGGAGCATCTCTCTGTGCGCGTCTGTGAGTTTGTTCTCAATCCGAGCGTCTTCCCATAATCTGATTACATTGAGACAATCTTCCAGACGGGGATGGGCTTTCACTTGTTTCAGGTTTAACCGGATGGAAAAGGGGCAGTCCCATGCCGCACCACGGCTGATAACATATTCCAGCACGTCCGGGCCGAAATAGTCGAACAGCCCGAATATCCAACCAAAATCAATACGTGAGAAATCCAGCGCCCTTACAGGAGCTACACGGCACGAAATCTTGTGGCAAAAGTTTTTTATATGTCTCGATGAAAGATCGTAAGCATGGCTCCGGCTCATCATGTGCCAGCTAAAGTGGGTGTTCAAGGCCGTCTCGCATACAGCAGGTTCCGGTTGAAAATGGCGATAGACACAATACTGCGCATTGACAACGTGATACCAGAACGGTTCGTGGACGTCCTCGGCTCCGTCGAAATACACCATATCATACGGACCTGTCCGGCGGAAGATTTCACCGAGACGCTGCGCGGTTTCGTCCTGAATGTCCGTATTCTGGTTGAACCGGATGAAGATGGGCCAGTCGTCCACATCCAGCAGGCTCACTTCTTCGCCTATCTGGTGTTCAGCCGACATAGTATCAAGATAACCTCGCTCGCATCCGCTAAACCTGAATGGCGCACTTGTCGTATAATCCTGATAGGCGATCAATTCATTGCCGGCCTTGAGAATCCGCCTGCCGTTGTCCAGGGTACAGCCGCTGGGATTCTCATTAACAGTGATCATATCGGCTTTACTGTCGATCTTTGTGGAAAATGAAAAGTTGCGTAGCTTGTTGAGCCGGTCGTCCGGTACGGGAGTTACATAGGGATCGTTTTTGACCGCCTTGTTGTAGTGAATATGCAAACCTACTTTAAGCCCCGCACCCCGGATCGCACCGGTTACTTTTTTCAAGTCGGACATACCGTTGGAGTATTGTGAATTCCATGGAAAATGGCCTGCGCCTCGTGAGAAAGCTGTGTAGGAAAACAGTATCATACGGAATCCGCATCGCTTGGCCAGTTTGATATATTCTTCTATGTTCTCAGGAGTCGGGCTGCACCAAAGGTATGAGTAGTTCTGGACGGGCAGGCGGCGGTGGCGGGCGCCGGCAGGCATATTGAAGTCACGTTCCACAATTTCCATCGCATCGAGAAATTTGTTTTTCGGATTACGGACACCGAAGAGCACCGCGACGGCACCCTTGAGGGCTACTCTCTTCTCGGCGATCGCCTTCATCTCCACATACTGCTTGTGTTGATTCATCCCGGCATTCGTCTTGATATTGCCTGCGCAAAGACAGATGCCAAAATCGTCATCATAGGCCACATTGATCCACGGCCCCAGGTACGGCAGTCTTCTTACCTTGAGATTGAGCAAATCAATACGGTCGATAGGCTTGCCCTCCAGGGACAGCAACTTAAACGCCAGGTAATCCCGGCATCTTTTTACCTGGTACGTTGCCTTAACCTGTGCCGTGGAGAAATCGATTGCAAGTCTGTCCCCAACTAAAGACACACGGGATGCGGGAAATGATTGTCCACCGCGGTATGCCGGGGCCTCGTTTTCGATAAAGTCTTTCTGGGATGCGCAAGACAATTGTCCACCGCGATAAACCATAGCGATAGGCGCCGGTTCGGAAACCCAACTATACTCTGTGCCGCAGGGACTGGCCGTCAAGCTCTGTACAACACCGTCGTCTCTTATCTCCAACCGCAGATCACGCGTTTCAAGCACCACCTGCGCAACCGCGGTATGGTAGCTCCCTACCATGAACAACAAAGCCAACAGTACCATAACTTGTTTATTCATAGTTTTGATAGCTAATCATCCTTCATATACACAACGCGTATGGAAATTCCCGCGAGTCCTTAGAGGCTACACAAAAAAATAGTACTCTGTCACCACAACTAAAAAACGACAGAACAGGAGCATTATACTCCTTCAAAAAGCGCAATGAGAGATGCCTTCCCTGGTATCAGGTTTTCCCTAACTCTTTGCGGTGGCCCCAGACCTTCTCGAAGGCTTTCACGTACTGATCCACCAATTCGGGCGCCTCGGAGGTGAAATAGGGCAGCGGGATCGCCGTGGCGTTGGCTTGCTCGGAGCCGGGCAGCTCCGGAACAACCGGCTTGTGATGCCACCACTTCGCTTCTGCATACAGTGGGCACTTGTGTTGCAGCCGGTAACTGTAAGCGCTGGTGCGGACCCCCTCGGCCTGCAAGGCTTTGATGCACGCCTCGCGCGACATGCCGGCTTCCGCCTCGTCGATGAAGAGCATGTTATGTGCGTAGTGAATCCGTTTGACGTCGCTGCGGCCGGATGTCTGCTCGTAGAGACCAGGCAGGTGCAGGATGCGGTCGTTGAGCCGGCGGACCTGCGCTACGCCTGCGGCGTTGCGCTCGTCGAGTCCCCGCAACTGGCAGCGGGCCAGGGCTGCGGCAAAGGGATGCATCCGAAACTTCACGCCCAGGCCGGTGCCTTGGTACTTGGCGTAGTCACTGCCTTCGGGGAAACCCCCCGGCAGGCTGTAATGCCCAAAGGTGGTTGCCCGCTCGTAGTCCTCCTTGTTCTGGTACATTCCCATCCCGCCTTCAATGGCGGGCAGTGGCTTGCTGGCCTGATAGCTGTAGATTCCCATCCTGCCCCAGGCGCCCATCGACTTGCCCTTCAGCTTGGCGCCTTGAACGTGAGCGGCGTCTTCCAAGACAATCAGCCCCTTCTCATTGGCCCAGTCGCAAATGTGATCCATGTCACAGGGCAGCCCGATCCAGTGCACTGGCAGTACGGCCTTGGTGTTTTTTGTCAACCGTTTCTTGGCATCTTCCAGGTCGAAGTTCAATGTTCGCGGGTTGATGTCCACAAAGACGGGAACAAGGCCAAGAAGCCGCATCGGCACAATGGTGGCGAAGAATGTGTAGCTGGGCACCATGATTTCGCTGCCAGGTGGAAGGTCCAGGGCGAAGAACATAGACGTCATCGCGCTGGTGCCGTTGCAGTGCGCCTTGACATAAGGGGATCCGGTGAAGTCCTTCCAGTCTTTTTCCAACAACGCGATGGGCCCGTAACTCGGATTTCTCACGAGTTGAAGGACGGCCTTTTCTTCCTCTTCTCCGTACAGGGGCCAGCGATAGGCCTCGCGATGCTTGTTGTTCGGATACGTAACGGCCTTGGGCCCGCCGTTTAGCGCCAAGGTTTCTTTCGCTGCTCCGGCCACGGACGGCCGCGACAGTGACAGGCCGGCGGCCATCACACCGGATGACTTGAGGAAGGCACGCCGCGTGCTTAGCGGTTTCCGTTCATTTCTTTTACCTTGCATTGTCTGCACCTCCGTACATTAGGGTTCGTAAGATTAACCAGCCCTGCCTGACACAGGACTGCGTTCAAACCGGTATTATAGGCAATGGCGCCCAACAGTTCAAATATTTTGCCCGGATTTCCAGGGCAATCGCATAAAATCTTTCATTAAGATTTAAGCTTGATAGGTTACTATGAGGAAACCAGCTTCACTTGTGATCACAGTCGCTTTTTTGCTTCTTTACCCATTTTACTTCTCCGTAACAAAAACCGCCTTCTGACCGCTTCTGCAGGCGACCCTACGATGAGATCAGGGCCGCTACACGTTATGTTAAACGAAGGACAGAAGCACTGCCTGCGGAGATATCCACATTTTTTGTCGTTTTGTAGCCTTTTTCTCTTGCTGTGAGGTTGACACAGGTCAAGAGTGTGAGACTATCTTCTCAGTATGATAGCACATATCGTCAAGATTCAGAATCACGACCTGAGCGGAGTTTGTAATCCAGTCAGTTGACTCGCCCGGATTTATAACCAAGGTCTTTCCAACTTGACGGATATCTTGCTTGTGAGTGTGTCCATAGATGAGTATGTCATACATCTGACTCTTGGCAACCTCCTCAACATTATGGTCAGTATGAGTCATATATATCTCTTTGCCACCAATCTGCCCCTTATAGCAATACTCGTGGATTTCACCACGAAAGCTCTCTATGGTGGACTTCAGAAAAAGCTTTTCACCTTCATTGTTACCGAAAACAGCGATGAACTTGATTATTTTCAGATCTGCAAAGGCCTTTGCGGTAAACGGGGAAACGATGTCACCGGCATGTAGAACATAGTCAACTTTGTGCTTGTTGAAAATCTCTATAGCTTGAAGTACGTTGCCGTGGTGGTCGTGACTGTCAGCCATAATGCCGATTTGCATTACATTTCTCCTTTTCCTATTTTGGCTGATTTACTTTGTGGCTTTCTACTTCAAACAAAGATTGCAACTGCGTCGCTACTATCGGGTTCCCGTGAACATCGTGTTTCAATACTACAGATTGTCTACATCGCGGGTAGTCTGTCAACAGAAAAATTAAGTGTCATAAAGGACATCTGGTAGTTGCCTCTCGGTGCAATATGCCAGATGCCACGCTCAGCAGTCTTCTTCATGGCCGGCCCTTTCGATAAGTAGATAAGATGCAATGTACGACAACTTAGTCTTCTATGAAATCCTCTCCCGATCCTTGGCCGCTATCTGTTTTAACAAGGTCTGCAATTCCGACACACGTTTGCTTTCCTGGCCTGCTAAGTCATGCTTCTCATAGGGATCGTTCATCAGGTTGAACAACTCACTATGACCATTCTTTCGGGAGATGATCAATTTCCAATCCCCCTGGCGTACGGCTGAGGCATTGGGTGTTTTCCAGTACAAAGTCCGCTTCGAGGGCTGAGTTGTCTCACCGGTAATGATGGGCCAGATGTTCTGACCGTCCCATGGCAGATTGTGCTTTGGTGCAAAACCCGCCAGATGACACAAGGTCGGCATCCAGTCGACAATATGAACCGGTGCCGTAATTTTGCCTGCCGAGAGGGTGTGCGGCCAGTTCACAAATCCCGGCACCCGTACTCCACCTTCATAGCACTCGCCCTTCCAGCCCCGTAAGGGCAGATTGTTGCCCAACACTGTATGCGGCAGCTTGGCATAGCGGCCCTTATATTGGGTGTCACTGCGCCAGCTCTTCTGCCCGCCGTTATCACTGACAAAAACCAGCAGGGTGTTTTTTCTCAGTCCCGTTTTATCCAGGGCGCTTACGATCTTCCCGATCCCGTCATCCATGTGTGTCACACTGGCGGCAAACCATCGGCGTGATGCCTCCTTCATCTCCGGGTACATGGCCAACCACTTTTCCGGCTCCTTTAAGGGATAGTGCGGTACGCTATAAGCGACGTACAAAAAGAAGGGTTTTGTGTGCTTGGCTTTTATCACGCGTACTGCGTTATTAGTAATCAGATCAGTGGCGTGTCCTGTTTCATCCAGGTAGTTGTCATTGCGATGCCAGGACTTCTCACCTGTCTTATAATGATGTGTATAGGGATCAATCTGACCGGCAAAATATCCGTATGAAGACGTAAAGCCGTATTTCATCGGCGTAAACTCCGGTGGCGATCCCATATGCCATTTACCCGATATATGCGTGTTGTAGCCGCTGCGTTTCAAGGCCTCCGGCAAGGTCACGGTATCATCGTCATAGATTTTCCCGTAAGCCGGCGAAAGTACGCCGAACCGACTGGGATACCGTCCGCTCAATAATCCCACGCGAGTCGGCGTGCACGTGGGCATAACGTAATGTTGATCGAAAACCCGCCCCTCTCTTGCCAGGCGATCCAGGTTGGGCGTCCGAATTTCCGAGCCATGGTACCCGATATCCCCCCAGCCCAGATCGTCAGCAATGATAAACACAATATTAGGATGATTCTGTTGTTTTGCCGCCCCTTTCGTAATACCGTCCTGACAACCTTCCAGGCCCAAACACGCCGCACCTGCTGCAAAAAACCGCATAAACTCACGTCGATTCAATGTGTGTAAATTCGACATAACTTTCCTTTCGTGATACTATGGATTTATGTTTTCAGCCATGCATCTTAACATTTTTTGCAATACTTGTGTATGTTGTCTGATCAAATTAGCACGATGGGTTTCTCTTCCGCAATGGGTGCATGAACCAATATAATCCCTCTCGATAAAATATTCGATGCAAAATTTACGTAGTAGTTTATAATATCGTGAAAGATTATGAGTGATTGAATATGATAGTCAATATGCAGTACGTGCTGCGTTATATAACGGATTGTCCCTCAGGAAAGGGACTCATTTTAGGAGAATTATGCTATGAAAGACACATTTGCAAAAGAAAGATGGATTGTAGGAAGCTTGCTCCTGGGAGTCGTACTATTGATTCTGGCCGGGACTTTGGATGCTGCCGTGCCGAAGCCTGCGCCCGCCCCGGATGCCGCCGACGGAAAGTTGCGGATCATCTGCTTCGGCGGACATCCGGACGACAACGAGTTTAAGGCCGGGGGCGTCGCAACGATGTGGGCGGCCCAGGGCCATCACGTCAAGTTTGTCTCCTGTACGAACGGCGACATTGGTCACTGGGGTATGGCTGGTGGCCCGCTGGCCCAGCGTCGAACCGCCGAGGTCGAGCGTTGTGCGGAGATATTCGGCATCGAAACCGAAGTGCTTGATATCCACGACGGCGAGATCATGCCGACCCTCGAAAGCCGCAGGACGTTCGTGCGCCTGATTCGCGAATGGGGTGCGGACATTGTCATGTGCCATCGTCCGAACGACTACCATCCGGACCATCGCTATTCGGCGATGTTGGTCCAGGATGCCGGTTACATGGTCACGGTGGCATTCTTCTGTCCGGACGTACCCTACCTCAAACGCAATCCCGTGTTCTTGTTCTATCAGGATCGTTTCCAGAAGCCGAATCCGTTCACAGCGGACATCGCCGTGGGCATCGACGCGGTAATCGGCAAGAAACTGGATGCGGTTCTTGCCCTTGAATCGCAGACACTGGAAGGTGGTTGTAACGGAAACGAGCATTTGTATCCGGAGAACGATCCTGACAAGCGAAAGGCTCGCGAACAGGAGGTCCGTCGGCGATTTGACGGTCGCTTTGCGAGCACTGCCAATCGATTCCGCAAAGAGCTTGTCGATTGGTATGGACAGGAGCAAGGCAGGAAGATCAAGTATGCCGAGGTATTTGAAATCTGCGAATACGGCCGACGTCCGTCAAAGCAAGAGATTCGGAAACTGTTTCCGTTCTTCTCAAGTCCATAATGGATGCGACAAGCTTTGCGATGCCGGCGTCAAATAAGGTCAAAATCAGCATAAAATTGTTTGCCGAAGCTATAAGATTTATCCGGCGAAGTTTGAGCCTGAATATCGGATTTGACAGCCGCAATAACACAAAGAATATCGGACTTTATGCCGCTTTGTGGTAGTTATTGTAACGGGTACCATTGGGAAATTCTTAGAAAATGTAACTTATTCTCCCAGATATTATTGGTGAGACTACTCATTCTGCCGATAATAGCATGTATGGAACACTCGGGACAAAATGTGTTTATCAAAGAGATATTAACGGGTGGTATAAGGTTATCTAAAAGGGTATCGGCAACGCCGAGTGGCATCTGTGGCATCTATAGATTCCCTGCTTTTTATAAGGAGACCTGACAATGGATTTAGGAACATTGAATATAGCTGCACTTCTTTTGATAGCCGTGGCGGTCATAGCAATACGCTTGACTATGTCTAAAGTCCGGGAGGACTTAAAAGACGGCCAGGAAAAGCTGACATCTGAGCTATCCGAAATAAAGAAATTGCTTCAGAAATAAGCTGATAAGGCATAGCGGACACCAAGCGATGGATGGAATGACGTTTTACAGCATCTG
>CBDVBU010000081.1:0-10970 GCA_965372295.1 uncultured Phycisphaerae bacterium | reverse complement strand
AGGTACTCTATTAACCGTAAGTGGAAAATGTCCGTTTCACGCTGAACCAATATAATAGGGTAAAGTTTGCGCAGGTTAAAATTGTCAGCCGAATTTTACTTCCAATGCCCGTTGTTATTGGCGGGCATTTTTGTTAATATACGCTTGTTTTACAGACGAGTTGACGCAGTTGATGATAGATAATCAACGGCCAATTGAAAGGATTGCGAAATGGCTATCGATGCAAATAAAGTATCTGCTTGCCTCGAAGAGTGCAGGCAGCATCTTACGAACGAGCTGCTTCCGTTTTGGCTGGACAGGTGCAAAGACAATGAGAACGGCGGCTTTATCACGCATTTCGATAAAGACGGCAACGACAGCGGCGAAGATGAGAAATCCATGCTCGCGCAGGCCCGCACCGTTTATTCCATGGCGTCCGCACACCGGGCGGGATACGGTGACGGTCAGTGCGCCGAGTATGCCGGCTACGGCGTAGATTTTCTCATCGACAAGATGTGGGACAGCGAATACGGCGGCTTCTTCTGGATAACCGACCGTGCCGGCAACGTCACCTGCGACAAGAAAATCCTCTACGGCCTGTCTTTTATCATGTACGCACTCAGCGAATATACGCTGGCCACCGGGGACCAGCGGGGTATCGAATACGCCACCAAAACGTTCGATCTGCTAAAGAAATATGCTGCCGACACCATGTATGGCGGCTATTTCGAGATGTTCGAGAGGAACTGGAACCTCTGCGGCCCCGGCCAGCAGGGCGGCGACCGAAAAACCTTAGACGTCCACATGCACCTTATGGAGGCCTTCACTACGCTCTATGAATGCTCCGGCCAATCCATCCACCGGCGAACGCTTGTCGAGGACATCGACCTGCTCAAAAAACGGATTCTTCATCCGAAATACGCCACCGGCATCCCGCAATTTACGGTCGATTGGAAAGTCGCTCCGCAGATAAAGTTCGATATCGTCTGGGGTTGGGACCGCTTTGCAGAAGGCGGGCAAAAAGATAACGCCGGGGACAATACTTCGGCGGGACACAATGTCGAGTTTGCCTGGCTGCTCGCTCACGCGACCGATATCATGGGCACGGGCTTTAAGGAGTACGGGGACATTATCAAAAAGGCGACGGATCATGGGCGGGACAACGGCGTCGATTGGGAATATGGCGGCGTTTATGTCGAAGGCCCCCACGCCGGCGGTGTTTACGATATGGAAAAGGAGTTCTGGCAGCAGGCCGAGGTGATGATAGGAATGTTGGAAGCGTGCCTGCAATTCGGATTCGAGGAATACTGGCCAGCCTACGAAAACGTGCACCGGTTCGTTTTCGACAAGATGATCAACCATCCCGTCGGCGAGTGGTGGCCGTTGACGACCCGGGAAGGCGAGCCGATTTGGACACACATGAGTCATTCATGGAAAGTCAACTATCACACCATCCGGTGTATGGTGGAATCCATAAAGCGGCTTGAAAAACTAAGTGATATGCTCCAGTAACGGGAACTTCCATGGATTATGACGGCAGGTACAACGCCTTTGACCTCGATCAAGTCAATACGTATCCGTTGAATACGCGCTCGAATAAGGTGACGCTCGACGACCTTGTCCGGCCTGAAGACATCGACGATCTTGCTGTTGAGCTGCCCGGCAAGACCTGCGATGAGATTGAGAATATTGCCCGAGCGATCGTTTCGTGCCGGCGGATCGGCAAGCCTGTTGTTGTTTTTACAGGCGCCCATTTAATAAAGAACGGCCTTGGCCTTCTGCTTGCCGAAATGGTAAAGCGTGGTCTTGTCAGTCTTGTTGCCGGCAACTGCGCTACGGCCATTCACGATTTCGAGCTGGCCCTGATCGGCCAGACCAGCGAAAATGTGCCGGACGCGCTGAGCAAAGGCCGGTTCGGGATGGCCCGCGAATTTGCTTACATCAATTACGCCATGTCCATCGGCAACAAATATAAACTCGGGCTTGGCGAATCGCTCGGCAGAACGATATGTGACGAGGATTTCCGCCGCGAGGTTCTTGCCTCGGCTGCGAAAGGCGATTTGCCGGACACTTTCACTCATCCCGAGGTCAGTCTCCTTGTCGCCTGCTACGAGAACAACGTTCCTTTCACCATTCATGTCGGGATAGGCACGGACGTGGTCGACCAGCATCCATCGTTTGACGGCCAGGCCAAGGGCGGTTGTTCCGGCAGGGATTTCCTTATTTACACGAATGAAATAACCGGACTTACTGACGGCGGTGTGGTGCTAAACATCGGAAGTGCCGTGACCGGGCCTGAGGTCTTGCTCAAGGCTGTCTCAATGGCTGCCAATACGGGCAAAGTCCCCAATAACATTGTGACGGCTGATTTTGATATCCGGGACCACGACTCCCGCGCGATGAGCGATGAATCCAAACAGGGCTATTATTTCCGCGACCAGAAAAGTGTTGTCACCCGAATTCCCCAGTCATTTGCCGGAAAAGGCTTTTACATACAGGGCGACCAGAAACAAACCGTACCACTGCTTTGCAAAAAGATTCTTGAGCTATTTAAGGGCCAACAATAAATACTTCTAATACTGCTTTTACGAACTGACTTTTAAAGAGGGCTAATAAATTCGAAAGAAAGAGTCATGGCAGCCATCATTCGAGAGTAACAGGAAATGACGGGAAAAGAGCGAGTTGTAAGGGCAATAGAATTCGACAATCCCGATAGTGTTCCGATTTGTTTTTGGAATCGTGACCATAAACGCGGAGATATTATGCTATTTGAGCTTGCACATACTTTGGGGCTTCATGTATGGTTCCACTGTTGTGGTAATATTACTTCAATTGTTCCGGATTTTCACGGAATAGGGGTCGATGTTATGAATATTTCGCAGCCAAATGCTGTAGATATTCCAAAAATTGGTACGGCTCTAAAAGGCAAACAGTGCTTTATAGTGCCCGTAAGCTATCAAACAGTCTCGATAAGCGGGACACAGGAAGAGATTAAGGCTGAGGCGCAATGGCTATATACCGAACTTGGTACAAAAAACGGAGGCTTTATAGGATATGTTGAGGACTACAGTTGTATGGGAATGTCCGAA
The DNA here is from genome assembly GCA_965372295.1 of uncultured Phycisphaerae bacterium. Lineage (GTDB taxonomy): Bacteria > Planctomycetota > Phycisphaerae > Sedimentisphaerales > Anaerobacaceae > JAFGPJ01. Next base: position 7,902 of record CBDVBU010000081.1, on the reverse strand, counting down.
GATAATTTCCAGGCATGTGGAGACGGATTTAGAGAATTGATGTGATTAACCTGACAGGTAAACAAAGATGGCCCGAAAAGTAGATGAATAAATCGGGCTTTTCTTGAAAGTGGATATTGAGATTATGAAGACAGAACTATTAAAGAAAATTTTAACCCGTATAAAAGATGTTAAGATAGCGGTTTACGGCGATTTCTGTATCGATGCTTACTGGCTGCTCGATCCCTGCGGATCGGAAGTCTCGCTCGAGACCGGCCTTCAAGCTCAGGCGGTCGCCAGGCATTACTATTCGCTCGGCGGCGCATCAAACGTTGTCGCCAATCTTGCCGCTCTCGAGCCGGCGTCGATTCAGGTTATAGGTGTCGTCGGAGATGACATCTTCGGAAGAGAATTGGCTCGTCAGCTCAAAGATCTGGGCGTCGATACGACCTGTTTAGTCGTTCAAAAGGATGATTTCGACACGGTCACGTTCGGCAAGCCATACCTTGAGGGCAATGAGCTGCCGCGGATGGACTTCGGCTTTTTCAACAAACGAACCGAGGCAACAGACCAGACTCTCCTTAACGGCATAAAAAATGCTTTGCAGACGGCGGATGCCTTAATATTCAACCAGCAGGTTCCGGGTAGTATCACAAACGAATCTTTCATAGATTCTGCTAACGAGCTTTTTGGGAAGTTCAGCGACAAAGTGATCCTGCTTGATTCCCGTCACTTCGGCCATAAATTCAGGGACATCTACCGTAAAACAAATGATCTGGAAGCGGCCCAACTGAATAACGTCGATGTGAAACTTAACGATGTTCTGACACTGGCTGACGTGAAAAAATATGCCGGGGACCTTTATAGGCAGTTCAGCAAGCCGGTATTTCTGACCCGCGGCTCACGGGGGATCATCACAATCGATTCCGACGGCTACCACGAGGTCCCCGGGATTCAATTGTTGAAAAAGCTCGATATTGTCGGCGCAGGCGATACGGTGACAAGCGCTCTGGCTCTGTGCCTGGGAGCGGGTTTGCTGCCGCCAGAGGCCGCTGAGTTTGCCAATATAGCCGCTGCTGTCACCGTTCAGAAACTGTTCCAGACAGGAACGGCCTCCGGATCCGAAATTCTAGAAATCGGACGGGACCCCGATTATATCTATCAGCCGGAACTTGCGAGTGACAGGCGTGGCGCCCGTTATCTCAATGACACTGAAATAGAGCTTTGCCGAGAATCGATGCCGCAGGCTCAAATAAAGCACGCCGTCTTCGATCACGATGGGACCATAAGCACCTTGAGACAGGGCTGGGAGCAGGTAATGGCCCCTGTGCTGATAAGGGCGATTCTCGGCGACAAATACGAAACCGCCGATGAGACCCTTTATCACCATGTGCGAAAACGCGTCCTCGACTACATTGATCAGTCAACCGGCATCCAGACAATAGTGCAGATGGAAGCGCTGGTTGATATGGTCAAAGAGTTCGGACTTGTCCCCGGCGACGAAATCCGCGACAAGTTCGGCTACAAGGAAATCTATAATGATGCTTTGATGGAACTTGTCAATAAGCGTATCGAGAAATTCAAAAGCGGTGAGCTTGATATTCATGACTACACTATCAAGGGTGCGTTGGAGTTCCTGGAAGCTCTGCGGAAAAGAGGTATCATATTATACCTGGCCAGCGGGACCGATTGTGACGATGTTGTTGCCGAGTCCAAAGCGCTTGGTTACGCGGAGCTTTTTGACGGCGGGATTTACGGCAGCGTCGGCGACGTGGCGAAATATTCAAAGAAGATGGTCATCGAAAAAATCATGACGGAAAACAACTTGCAGGGGCCTGAATTAGCCGTCTTTGGCGATGGCCCCGTCGAGATACGGGAATGCCGGAAGCGTGATGGAATCGCCGTAGGTATAGCAACCGATGAGATTCGTCGCCACGACCTGAATCCCGAAAAACGAACTCGCCTGATTAAAGCCGGCGCTCATATCATCGTTCCCGATTTTTCACAACAGGGTAAACTAATAAAGCTGCTGTTCGGGGAGTGACGGCCGGCGTTCTTTCGCGTGAGGTTAAAAACATGCCGATATTCGAATACAAGTGTAATAAATGCGGACATACGATGGAGTTTCTCGAAAAGACGCGGACTCCTCGAAAACATACCTGCGATAAGTGCAGCAGCTCCGATATGCAAAAACTGCTCTCTGGTTTTGCCATCGGGCTCAGCAAATCAACGAGCCATGCCTGCGAGACGTGTCCAGGCGGCCCTTGCCCGACCGATCTATGCAAGGGCGGTTCATGCCCTACCGGTATGGGAATCTGAAGGCCGGTACTTTATTGAGCAGTTTGTCCGGGTTTCACACTTTTTCAGTTTTCGCTAATTGATCTGCTTTTTTTCTCGGCTCAAGATCGACAATCGTACGGCCCTGCGTGTAGCCCGGCGCCTTGAGTGCCTGCGGGCTTGACTGGCAGGTATTTATGTCTGCGAAGAGCTTTTCGAACAGATCGAGCGCCCTGGACAAATCGGGCAGTTTTTTGAGGCATTTGCCGGTGTGCTCGACAAGGAATTCTGCCGGTTTATAGCGGTCGAAGGTACCAATATCGGGCTTGTCAGCCGCGAAGTACTCTTCGACCCGCCGGACAAGGCGTTTCGGTTGACTGTCGATGCTTACAGTCTCGTCCGGTGCCGTTAGTGATAGCCGCTTTTTTCGCGGCAGTTTATAGCATAGATTGACGAGCCCGAAATATGTCGGCCAGCCGATCAAATCCTCAATGCTTCCTTCCTCGCTATGAATATATTTATCCATTGTAAGGATGCCACAGCCTTGCATTAGCTCGGAATCGCGCAGTTGTTCGAGTCTCTTTTGTCCCCCGTCCACATCCATCAGCACCACGACATTGCCCTTATTGGCTCCGAACAGACCCAGGAAGGCGCCGATTTTCTCCCCCCCCCCGCACGGCACGATCTTCCAGGAAGAATCCAATCCGGCCCGGCCTTTCTCGTTCAGTCGGGTGGAGAACCAGTTGAGATAAAACGCCTCGGTCATACTTTCGACAAGCAGTGTTTTGTGCCCCGCGACCATCGACCGCATCATTTCATAGCCCAGCGCCGCTCGCAGCGGGATAAGGGTATCGGCATCTGTGCTGAAGACCTTTTCGCCGACCCTCGTGCCAAGGTATTTTTCCCTGCCGTCATCTCCTGTTGAGATAATGTCTTCGACTGTTCTGGTTCGCTGAAGGTTATTGGCACCGACCATGAACGGCGAATGGGTCGTATAAATCACCTGGTAGTGCGGCTCAAGCTCCTGTGAAATATACCGGAGCAGGTCTTCCTGTGCTTTTGCGTGCAGCCCGATACCGGGGTCGTCCAGCAATACAAACAGATTGTCCCCGAAGGTCCTTTTGACTTGGGAGAACCACACGAGGAACGAAAAGAACCATGCGAAGCCTGTGCTCCGCTCGTCGAAATTCAGCGTCAGGTTATGTCGGGTATTGAGGATACGCGTCTCCAAAATTTGTCCCTGGTCGAATGGAGGTGGGTCCTGTGGTTTTCCGGGGTGTAGCAGGAAGGACACTCGCAAAGTTGTGTTCTGGCTCCAGTATCTGGAAATCTGCTCGGTAATCGGCGCCGAGGCTGCCTCTAAGTCCGCAATCAATTCCTCGGAATTATCGATGCTCGTTAAGTGTTCGGGCCTTGTCCCCACCAGGTCGAGCAGCGCCAGGAATACGCGTTCCGGGCCCGAGAGCTTGCCGCGTTCCTGTTTCTTGATAATGTAGTCGATAGCGATGCGGCCATCCATGATGTTGCACTTGGAGAAATACAGGAACTTTGGCAAAAGCTTCTCTATTTTTGCCTGGACCGATGCCGGAATCGAGTCTTTTTTTGAAGTCTTGTCATTTACAAACGCCCATCGTTGTCCTGGATAGTAACCTTTGCGGATCTCCACGAACCTTGATTTTACGGCACTGATTCCGAGTTTCTCTTCAAGTGCTTTTACGTCCTTATGTTCAAGCTCCCATTTAGTGATTAGCGCATCGTCCGGCTTGGTGCCGGAACGGCGCTGATATTCCTTACGCCGCCGTCTCGGATACTCCAGCAGAACATCGAATTCGCCCAGTTCGGCCACATCCGAATTCAACTTGTGCAAGGCTTCGAGCAACGAGGTTTTACCCGCCTCGTTTTTCCCCACAAGACACGTCACAGGGCAAATATCGAACCACGTAGAATCTTCGACACACTTGAAATTTTTGACTTGCATAGACTTGAGTTTCATCGCAACACTCCATTCAAAAAAGATAACTCCTTCCATGTTGATACCCGCCGTTCAATGCCTATACATTGCTGACGGGTATATCGAGATCATTCGATCTCAACGTAACAGCAATAAACTAATACAATTTTCCGGGATAGACAAACCAATTTTTGTCATATTTCACTTTTTTATCGGCTTGTCCGGTTCTGCTTGTTGAGGAGTTATGTTCTGAGTGTTTGTTTGTGATTTGTTTAGGAATTGCTCGATAACATCACGGCTTTCTAACTTGTTCTCCGGCCAGGATGCTATCGAGTGGATCCTATCGAATAACCAGTATGCACATTTCATGTTGTTATTCACAGATTCCTTGTTAATAGCTGCGTATTTGCCAAAAGGTGTAAGGAAGATTATGAGTGCAGCGAAACTCAAGAGTAGGAAGCCGCCGAAGAAACCCAGTAAGCCTGCGAAGAGAATATCGAATATTTTCGGGAATGTTACATTAAACTGGCTGGTAAATAATATGTAGGTAATTCCGTGTAAGATTAAAAAAGACCCCACCGCTACGATAATCAGAGCCAGTGCGTCACAGCAGGGGATATTGCTTGTTTCTTCAGGTAAAAAATTCACAATCGGCTGGGCCAGGAAAAGAGCTATGTAGATAGCGATTACGATATTGAACAGCATCGCCCACGTCTCGTAGAAGCCGATCCTGATAGCAAACCAAATGCAAAGTCCGCCAACCAATATACCTGCCAATAATACCATAAACTTTACCCTATCACCCTTTTTAGTTCTTCAAGGCTTGTTATTCCTGATGCTACCTTTTTTAAGCCTTCTTTCCTTAAATTAGTCCTGCTCTTTCTCTTGCCTTTGTTTTTCAATTCATCAATCAGTGCTTTGTTGTCGGCAATATCTGCCTTCAATTCGTCGGTTACCGGCAGCATATCCAAAACCGCTATCCTTCCAAAATAACCGGTTCCGTCACAGCGCCGACAACCTTGAGCATCGAACATATTCGTGTAGTCAACGTTTTTACTTTGGAATTCCCGGATTAAGCCCTTGGTTAGTTCTGCCGACGTTTTACAGTGTTCACAAAGCCGGCGAACCAATCTTTGTGAGACCAGAAGGCTTAGTCCCGATGACAGCAAAAGGGGTGATACACCCAAATCCAGCAATCTGATCAGGGCCGCCGGGTTACTGTGACAGTGCACTGTCGCCAGCACAAGATGACCGGTCTGCGATGCTCGAAGGGCAATCTCTGCGGTTTCCTCATCGCGTATTTCGCCTACACATATAACATCCGGGTCCTGCCTGAGGATGCTGCGCAGGGCTTTTGCGAATGTAATATCGGCTTTGGGATTAATTTCAATCTGACTGGTTTCCGGCAGCATCGACTCGATCGGGTCTTCCACCGTGATGACATTTCGTGTAGACCGGTCGATCTCGTTGAGCATTGCGTACATAGTAGTGGTTTTACCGCTGCCGGTAGGACCGCACATTAAAACCATGCCGGATGGTTTTTTTATGGCATTTTGAATCATCGAATATTGCTTTTCTACAAGTCCCATATCAGCTAATGTAAACGTGCTTGCGACCTGGTTCAGTACCCTTATCGATAGCTTTTCGCCGTTGAGAACGCCGGCGCTTGCTACGCGAAACGAAGCGCTTGTGTCACCTTTTTTTGCTATGAACGCTCCATCCTGAGGTCTCCGTTTCTCGGAGATGTCCATACTCGAAACGGCCTTGATGCTGCTTATAACTGCTTTGCAGGTCTCGGTGTTGATTTCATTTACTGTTCGCAGGACACCGTCTATCCGCAGTCTGATTTTGAATAATGACTCGCTCGCCGGATCGATAAGAATATCACTGGCCCGTTGCTCAAGAGCATTGGCGATAACTTGTTCGGTTAAATCGAGAATGTGGCTGTCCTGTCGTTTGGTGTTGCTGTGGCCGTATATCTCATTGATACTTCTGCCTGACGAATTCAGCAACCTTATCGTGGAGTCCTCTTTCTGAAACCTGGGTTTGATAGAGCGCAAATTGGCAATGATGTGTTTTACCTGTTGTGCTATTATCTTGGGGATGCTGCTATCACTTTCCGAAGACTTTTTTGCCGTATCTACTATCAGCAGTAAAAGAAAAAGTATGGGTCCTGCTACAAGACTGATAATATAGGCAATTGATTTGTACTTTTTTGGAACTAATAGGCTGAATTGAGCACGTTGAACAAAGTACAGGCACAAGTAAAACCATGTCACAAAAAAGAGAAGCCTGATTAGATTAAAAGGCAACGATATTTCAAGTGAGACTGAATTAACCTCCGCCGGCAGGCAGAGCGTGCTTGGTAGAATAATCTGAATAAAATCCAGTATTTGCATATATACTTTCTCTCCCGGCAAATATGGAACATAAAGCAATTAATCGCTAAAATAATATATTTTGCCGGCATTGGCAAGCTAAATTTCTTGTGATTACTGGTAAAATAGAAACCAGCTTAAATATTATCAAGTTCGGCAAGAAAAGAATCAGAGTCATCGAGTTCCAGTTCAGGGAAACTGCCGGATAAATCATTTGCCGGGGCCTTTTGTACGGGTGGTTTCTTAGGGGCCGGTGTTGTCTTGGGCTGTTGAGGGGGGACGATCTTTTTAGGCTCTCCGTCAACTTGCAGCAGGAACGTAAGCGGCCCTATCGTTATATAGTCACCTGCCTGAACTGTTGCCTCGCTGATACGTTTGCCGTTAAGGAAAGTACCGCTGCGTGAGTCGAGATCGCGGACTTTCAATGACTCATTGTTCAGGCTCAACTGGCAGTGCTTTCGGGAGACGACCATAAGGGGAACGCACAAGTCACAATCGTGACGTCGGCCAACTATCGTAATGTTGCTCGGCAAGGAGAAATTTTTCTTTGAGCCGTCTTTTTTAAATAGAACTAAATTCACGTCCACTCTGGTTTCCTCCTTATTCATTTACGCTTTACCAAAGCTAACACTATTATACCGGAAATATCGCTATATAGCAACAAAAATCGGAAGATAAATAATGTTGACAGATTTGGATTACTGGGTTAAATTCCCATTAGTTAACGCTAAATAAGGATCTGAGCACAGAAAGATTGGAAATACCGGATATATCTATGGCAAAAGTTACGCTGCCCGACGGTAGCATATTAGAGATCACTGAGGGCGCGACGGCGAAGCAACTGGCTGAAAAGATAGGGCCGGGACTCGTAAAAGCTGCCGTGGCCGCGAAGATAGATGGTCGATTGGTCGATTTATCCACACCTCTCAACGGCGAGGTTGCAGTTCAAATCATCACTCCACGAGACGATGAAGGCCTTGAGGTGATACGGCATAGCTGCGCACATATCATGGCCGAAGCGATATGCAGCATTTGGCCTGAAACGAAACTGGTTTATGGCCCGACGGTCGAAGACGGATTTTACTATGACGTAGATCTTGATGAGCCGATTCGGCCGATCGATTTCGAGCGCATTGAAAAGAAAATGGCCGAAATCATTAAAGCCGACAAGCCGTTTGCTCGCAAGGAAATGACCAGGGCCGAGGCCGCACAGAAGCTGGCGGGCGATAAATATAAGACCGACAATATAAGCCGCGCAGACAGTGACATTATTAGTTTTTATACGCACGGAGACGGCTTCGAGGATTTGTGCCGGGG
>CBDVBU010000080.1:0-10979 GCA_965372295.1 uncultured Phycisphaerae bacterium | reverse complement strand
ATGTTCGCACACAAAAAGAAGAGCAAAAACAGCCGGAACTGCCATTTCCACGAGAGCCGCTTGTTGAAACCCGGTATACAGATTCGGCACGAATCGGCCAGCAGTCTTGGCCAGCCGGCTAATTGGCCGATCTGCGTTGAAATCAGCGCCGCCGCTCCAGCTAACATAAACAAAAAGCCGCCCAACGACCCCCATCTCGACGAGAACACCGTCGAGAGCTTAATAGCCACGTCCGGACCTTCGGGTGCGATTTTCTCAGGCCCAAGCACGCCAGCGCCGGCGATGAAGAATGCACTTGTCACCACGACCCCAATCACCACGGCCAGAGACGAATCGATATATAGCACCCTGCACCATCCCTTGATTTTTTCCGCTGCATCGCGCGTCATTGATCGCAGGCTCGCCACATCGGCGGCTTTGCCGTAACCTCGCCCCGCCGCGGCGCCGTAGCCGGCTCCGAGTACCCAGTATGTGTACCAGACCTGACTGGCAAAGCCCCCCGCCCCCCAGCCCAACAGCGGCAGGATTTCTTTCCACGGATTATCGCTGACATTATCCATGGACGACGCCCATTCGGGCACTGCCGGCACACTTAAAGTAAGGCTCTTTAATAACGTGCCGATACCCGGAAAGACGTGGGCTGCTACGTATAGTACACCCAGGACAACAATCAATACGAGAAAGCTCATCACGATTTTGAGCACGTTGAAAAGCCCCGACCAGACGACTGCTACAGCGACAATTGTTACTGCACAACCGCACAGACCGGGGAATATATTTGTCATCGATTCGGGAATAATATGAGCGGGAATGAGACTGCTGACGAATACGCCCGCTGCTGTCACGACCGCCCCGATTGAAAAAGTCCCGGCGACGAACTGTATTACCAGAACAGTCCATACTGCCCAGTGCTTCGGTCCCGGCATCCGGCCGAACATATCGATCATCCCTTCGCCCGTGCAAACGGTATAGCGTGCCCCGCTCATACCGATCCAGAACTTCAGGAGGATCCCCAATACAATCGCCCAGAGCACCGCCGTGCCGAGAATCGCCCCGGTGCGTGTCGCCAGGATGACCTCACCCGAACCTATATATTCCGCCGCCCAGACAAAGGACGGCCCTACCAGCGCGAGTGTTGCAAGACCGATTGGCGGTTTTTTAATTGTCATCTCGCTACTGTTTGTTGTGTCTTCTTTCATGCGTATTAGCCCCTGCATAGGCGATTTTCGAAGCCAGCGTGTTTTTGGCTCGTCAGTAACTTAACTGCATAGAATCATCCTGTCCACAGATTTTTGCAGGTTGTAGCAGACCGGTGAATTGAATGTTCTTACTTTGTCGCTATCAATACCGCTTTGCGAACAGAAAAACAGTCGTCCCCCGAAAAGAGCAAGTGGCAGGTTTTGCCGTCGGCGCTCATCCACTTTGTTGGTAGCGAGCTTGTCTCGCCCGGACCAACGTCCCAGTTTTCTGTGTAGAACACGGTCGTCCAAGGCCCCCAGGGTTGCGGTGCATCATAGACGCCGAAGCCGCCCTGGAAACGAGTGCCTTGCGGGTGTTTACTCGCCGGCAGAACCTGGCACCATAGATATCTTTTTTGCCCCATATTATAACTGATTTGGGAGCGATAACAATTGCCGGGATTAACAAAAACCGCTCCCCTTTCACGGATATTTTTAGTCCAGACAGGACGATCTGAATTATCAATGCCCTTGAAAAATTCATAAGCACCGCGATTCCTGATTTCATTCTTTGGCACCCGTGCCATGACCATCTCGTCCGCCGGCTCGTAAGCGCTGTCGGCGTTATGTGAATAGATATAGACGAACCGATCCGGTGCCCCGGCATAGTTCCTGCCGAAGTTCAAAAAGGTAGGGGCACCAAAACCTGCCTTGAACTTCCAGTCGCACCATGTCCAGTTCTCGCCGTGGTCAGCAGACCAGGCGAGTTGTGAATTGCCGGTATTGCGAACGAGCATATAAAGCACGCCGTCAACCATCAACATACCGCTGGCCTTCGCGCCCCTGGCGCCCTGCCCCACGCGTTCGCCGGTCTCCGTGCGGACGTTGGTCCCGTTGAAATCGGGCGGTGAACCGATGATTTTGGCAATGCCGAGACTGAGCTTTTCTTTAGTCTTTGGCTCAAATCCCCAGCCGTCCCCATAGGCGGTGTATTGATTGTCGTCATCGGCCCAGGTTATAGGCCAGTTGTCACTGCCCTTTGCTTTGCGAACAATCGTCTTTGCCGGCGCCCACCTAATACCCTTTATCACAGGGCTGGGAGAATAGGGAGTACGGCCCTTGTTGTTTGCTGCCGCGACAGCCGTTGCGATTGGCTCGATGAACGGCTCGATGGCCTTATAGCTGGAATTGCGAGCTTTGTTCAGTGACTTGCCCGCCCGTGCGGCGACTATGTCAAGGCTCGGTATCACAACGATCAGACTATCGTACAGCCCCCACGACCAATAGGTGTCACGCGGGACGTTTGCCATAGTCCCGTCGGCATTGTTCCACCACAACAGGCCGTAATGGTCTGATGCGTTGAAGTAACTTTCACTCTTGACGACCGGTAGCCCTCCCACCGGTTCCGGCACCGTTCTCGCCATATCGACAAAAGATGCGGGAATGATCTGCTCGTCCCGCCATCGGCCTCGCCGCAGGTAGAGATACCCGATGCGGGCCATCGCGTTGACATTGGCATTGATGCCTGAGCCGAACTCCCGCCGTTTAACGCCGTCAATCTCTTTCGGGCGATATGCATTGCCGCGCCACGTCAAATCGTCTCTGCCGATACCAATCGGACCAAAGACACGCTCGAACATCAGTTCCTGAACATCTTGCCCGTAAGCTAACGTGACGCACTCGGCCAACCAGTTCGGTCCGCCGTCGCTGTACGCCCATTTTGTGCCGGGCGCAAACATCAATTTGGTGTACCCACCGTTCTTGTCGAAACCGGCGGTCTGAGTGGCGAGGTGAAAGAGCGTTATCTTATCAAGCCATCCGATCTGTGCATTAGACTCAGGTGGAATACCAAAGCCTGGATGATATTTCTTTGCCGGGTCCCGGAGGCTTTTGAATTTACCGTCTTTGAGCGCCAGAGCCGCAGCGGTGACGCCGATAGCTTTCGTTGTTGACTTCAGGTCGTAACGCTTCTTTTGGTCGCCCCACTGCATAATGAGCCTGCCGCCACGGACGACGCATCCCGAGCCGTCGCCGGTCAGCGCAAAGTCACGCGCTCTCTTTAGCATGGTTGCATCCATCCCCACCTGCTCCGGCGTCGCCCGCTCCCACGACGAACCAGGCCAAATTTCGCCAGCACCCCCCTGCCCGGTAGCTGGCAAATACGCCAGCACAAGCAGGCATACTATCAAACTTGTTTTGTTCATGATTTCTCCCTATTTACCGATGCAGTAAAGATTTTTTGCCGTGCGGATGAACAGACGCCCATCAGCAACTGAAATTGAGGACTGGATAGGAGTCTCGTTGATTTTGGTTTCGAATATGATTTTGAATTTGTCGCCGCCGGCGTCCAGCACGACGATTTCCCCGGTCTCATTGATACAGTAAAGTTTTTCGTCGGCGCCGGTTAGCGAGGCGCGCCATGGGCCTCGGCCGCCGATCTTGCCCTGCCAAATCCGGCTTCCGGTTTTCGGATCAAGGCAAGTAACCACCTTACCACTTCGCATACCGTTCAGCACGTACAGTCGATTCTGATAATAAAGCGGTGTAGTGCAATCCGGCGTCGGTCCGTCAAATTCCCAGACGATGCGGGCCTCGGACGGATTTTCGCTCCTGCCGGGCTTGAGAGCAAAAACTTTGCCGTGTTTATGCCTCGTGCCGAATATCAGTCCGTCTCCGGTAACCAGAGAAGGGATGATTCGCGAATTTCTTATTTTTCTTGTCCAGTATTCGAAACGCCACAACTCCTTACCGGTCTCGGAGTCGTGCGCGGTGACGAAGTCTCCGCCTGTATTGAGGATTTCCACATGGCTGTCATAGACGAAAGGAATGGGCGTGCTGTAAGTCTCCATTGCTTCGTCAAAAGCATCGGTTGTCCGTTGCTGCTTCCAAATGGTTTTACCGGTTTCCGGGTTCAGCGCCATTATGTACGAATCCAGCGGTTCTTCAGCCTCAGGCGGGCGGTAGGGTTTGTTCCGGCGAATAGCAATGATATAGAGCTTGTTTTTGAACAGCAAAGGGCTTGAACCGTAACCAAACTGCAGGGCGAGGTTGCCGTATTCGGCTTCGATGTTGCGCGACCAGAGCTTGTTGCCGTCATAATCGAAGCCGACCAGGTCTCCGCTGGCGTACAGGAAAAATACGTGTTTGCCGTCGGCCACGGGTGAAGGGGACGCCATGTTATTGCGGGGGAACCGGCGTGAATCTGATCCGATCTGTCGTTCCCAGAGCTTTTTGCCGTCCTTTGCATCGAAGCACAAAGCGACATAATCAGGGCCTCGCCCGACCATCGAGGTGACGAACACTTTGCCGTTAGAGATAATCGCCGTGGCGCCGCTGGGGCCCGGAAGCGGGCTGACCCAGGCGACGTTTTCCGTCTTGCCCCAGGAATCAGGCAGATTTGTTTCATCCGTGGAGCCGTTTAAAAACGGTCCTCGCCACTGAGGCCAATCGGTAGCGTGAACTGATGCCGAGATTGCTAATATCGTGATGATCACGCAGAGAGAGATTTTCTTTATGTTCATATACTGTTGACTTTTCATTTTTATTTTATTAAATAACCGGACCATACCGCGGGCCCATACTTTCGGCGAGTTTTTTGCCGTATTCCATCAACGATGCATGCTGCTCCGGGGACAGCGGCTTGTATTCCCGGGCAAATTGAACGTTCTGGATGGCCTGCTTGACCGTATAGGGGCCGACTACTGCGACATTTACGCCTTCGAGATCGAGCGCGTAGGCCATTGCGTGCGGCAAATGCTCCGGCTCGGTTGCGCAGCCGATATGGCCGCTCCTATGATTACGAAAGCCACCCTTGATGCCGGCGTAAACTTTCATCGCCGCACAGCCGACATTGCGTTTTATTGCTTCGGGCAAGACCTTGCTTTCGAAATCGTAGATGTTTCTGTCGGCGTGGTTTATCACGCACATAATCACGTCGATATGGTCGGTCTGTAGCATACGGACGAAATTGGCCGGGCGGTTGTGTCCCGATATGCCGATGAAGCGGATCTTGCCGGTCTCTTTTTGTTTGAGCAGATATTCGAGCACACCGTCGCTCGCCAAAACCCGGTCGAGGTTCTTGCCGCCGATGCTGTGGATGTGCACGAGGTCGAGGTAGTCGGTCTTAAGCCGGCGCAGCGATTCGTTCAGGGATTGTTCGGCTTTGGCGGCGTTGTCCGTCGAGACCTTTGTCACCACGAAGAGCTTGTCACGCCGTTTCGGGATGATGTGCCCGAGGATTTCCTCGGCGTTGCCGTAGATCCTCGCAGTATCGATATAATTGACGCCGCGGTCGATGGCTTCGCTGAAAATCTTTATCCCCTCGTTGACTCCCACGGGCCCTTCACCCACCGGCGCCGTGCCGAGCCCGAGAATGGAGACCTTCTCTTTCGTCCGTCCAAGGACGCGTGTCGGCAAAGCATCAGTCGCCTGAGCGGATACCGGCTGTGAGATCGCGGCAACGGCCAGCCCCGCCCCGGCGGCGCCCGCCTTCCTGAGAAACTCGCGACGGTTCATTCCTTTATATGGCTTGCGGACAAAATCGTCTTTCATGATTATTCCTTCCTCACAAAAACCATCTGTTACTTTGCCGTGACCAACAAAACCCAGTCGTTTCTGTCGGCGGTCTTGAAAGTCTGAGTTGATTTTTCGATTTTGCCCGCATCGAGCCAGCCGCCCGTGCGGGGGTGGTACCAGCGAGCAGCCAGGCCTTTCTTGAGCGAATCGGTTTTCAAAGTCACCGAGCCTCCTTCGGGCAAATAAACCACCAGCAGATCGCCCTGTTCTGATTTTGCCGCTGCGATGAATTTCGAGGCATCATTTTTGCCCGGCTGCCCGGTGAGAACTTCCTGCGCGGGGATAAGCCTCCACCATTCGATGTTCCTGAAGAACCGGTGCAGGTATTTCATGCTCAACGCACCGGGCAGGTCTTTGGCGACATGCCAGGGCGAGCCGAGTCCGGTGCTGATATGAGCGGCCGGAGCCTGCACTTTGGTATGCCAACCCCAGATTCCCTGCCCGCCGTAGGTGACACCCGCCGTTGGAGAAACCAAAAGGCTCCAATAGGCGGCCCGCCGGACCGAATGGTCGTTATGGACTTTCCGGTATTTGTAGCCGTTATGTGCCTCATAGTTTGGTTCGGTATTGATCACAGGCAGGCTGGGCTTTTTGTTCCATTCCGTGGCGGGCGGTCCCTGGTTTAGCCAGCGGAAGGTTCCTTCATCGTCGCCGTGTCCGCTTTGATAGCTGATGAAACTGAACCACGGCTCGTTGCGGAATTCTTTGCCGATCCAGCTTTTTCCCCTGACGTGCATGGTCGCCAGACGATGCTGGTCTTTATTAAACACCGCCCTGCCGATCCGCTTCCATGTCTCGGCATTTTCTCCGCTGTAATTGCCGTCGCCACCGAGGAACCAGATGACCTGATGGGCGCCGTATCGTGCAATCATATATTCGGCCAATACAATTTTCTGGTCTTCCGGCAGATAGTAACCGGGGTTCTCTTCGCCGCGGATTGCCCAGAGCAGGACCGGTACGGCGACAAGATCGGCATCGTTAATCGCATCGATGTACTTGTCCATTCGTTGGAAAAACGCCGGATTGACGGCGACTTTTTCTTTGCCTGTAAATGCGGGATTCCCAGCCGCGTCTGTCTTGGCCATCCGCCACTGGGTCATGACGAACTGAATCGCGGTAAATTCCTTTTCCACGCGGTCTTTGAGGAAAACGTTCCAATCGTCTAAATCCGCGAGCAATGGGCCGCACCAGACGGTGTCGGCCAGCCAGAAAAATGGCGTACTGTCGGCGTGTTCGATGTAGTGTTTGTTCGCGGAAAGACATAATTCGCCATGCCGGAACAACGAAAGATCGCCATTGTATTTCACACATTTAAACGAGCCGGTTTGGTTGTGAAGACCTTTGTTGCTTTGGTCCGAACAGACTGTTTTATACGTCCAACCGCCCTGCTCGTCCGGCGAAAAACGCACACGCCACATACGGCCTCCGTCCCAAAAAGCCAGGAGAGTTCTCTTACTTTTGTTCGGCGAGGTGAATTCCACCTTGACCTTAATCTGCTGCACCGGATTGCCGTAGTCCTTTGAGCTTGTGAATGTCTGCTCAAATCGCGCCCACTGCTCGACCGGATTATCTGCCGCCAGGGCCGGCGACTCACAACAGAACGTCAGAAAAAAAACGGCGGCGGCAAACGCCAAAAGAATGAAACGCTTCATAATCGTCTCCTCAGATTTATATTGTCTATTTTGTGGATGTTTTGACTGCGTAGAGTTTCTTCAGCGTGGTAATGTAAAGCACGCCGTTGGCGGCGACCGGTGTGCCGCACATAGGGCTGTCCAGCTTGATTGAGCTGATGAGCTTTTTGTCTCTGCTCGCGGCCAGCACGTAAAAATAGCGTCGTCGCGTGCCGATATAAACCTTTCCGTCGGCCACGAGTGTCGAGGCCCAGATATCCCCCTTTGTTTTATGCGTCCAGTAAGGCTTGCCGGTTTCTGCATCTACGCAGTGGACCAATCCGGAGCAATCGGCGACGAAGACCAGGTCGTCGTGTATCGCCGGTGTCGAGCAGCAGTGTTGCTCGAGAGGGTAAGTCCAGATTTGGCCTGAGTGAGTTATGTCCCCCGTGCCGCTCGCGTTGAAGCATTTGAGCCATGCCTGGTTCTTGCCCCACCAGATGTCACCTCCATAGGTGACATAAAGGCGGCCTTCGTGAAAGACCGGCGTGCTCTTGATGTTGCTCGGGCTTTCTTTGCGGTTTCGAATATATTTGTGTACGTTTTCTTTTGGTGCCGAAGGATCGCAATCGAATCGCCAGACTCTGTTTAGCTTTTGGACCTCCGAGGCGGGCGGAACACCTTTAATGGTATCGAAGGCGTAGCAGACGCCGTCGCCGCCGCAGAAGAATACCAGCGTTCGTCCATCGACATTGCCCATCGCGGGCGACGACCATGTTGAGTGGAATATCTTCGGGCCGATTTTTTCGTCATCCTGAGCGACGAGCCGGCCTGTTGCCTTGTCGAGCACAATCAGGCTCGGCGCATCGGGTGCGGGAATCGTTTCGTGTTTGTCGTTAAGGCCGTTGCTTGTATTTATATACAAAAAGTCGCCATGCAGGAGAATCGAGCAATGGGCGGCATCGTGTTGGTGAACACCCGTTTTCGCCGCAACATCGAACAGCCAGATGACATCGGCATCTGTTTTTGCCACGACCATAGGTTCGGCGTTTTGCGGTGACATGAGGCGACCTTCGTCCCGGTATGGTCCGTCGTTGCCGTTGGCCTGGCCGTTAAGGTCCAGACATACGACCTCGCCGCGGTTGGTCACGATGTATACCTTTTCTCCTTCTACGGTCGCCGGCGAACAAATGCCCGACTTTGGCCAGTCCCGATAGAGCATGGGTATTCGTTTGGGAACAACAAGCTGCCAACAGAGGCTGCCGTCTTTTTCGTCAAGGCACAATAGCACGCCTCGATCTCCCTTGTGCCGGGGATCGCGCGGGCGCTCGTTGTTTGTGCCGATCAGCACCTTGCCGCGCGCCACGACAGGCGTAGCGTAACTTTCCGTTCCCAGAGGAACAATCCACTTGATGTTCCTGCCGGTGGCCGGGTCGAAACTATCGGGCAGACCGGTTTCCGCCGAGGCCATGTTCCGGGAACCTTTCCGGCCCCACTGAAGATGGTCGCCGGCTGAAACGGTCGAGACGATGAACAGACTGCAGAACAACGCCGGGATGAGAAATTGCCAAAGCAATCTTTTTCCCATCAGCCGTCCTGATTGCCCGCCTCGATTAGAACACAGCATTTTTGAGAAGCAACCATTGTGCACTATTTCCGGCTGGTGTATCATCGTATTGTGAAATGAGGACTTTCTCAACAACCCCACGGTCACCTATCTTTCGCATGCAGGGACGACAAGTCACCCGATTGAATGGTTTTGTTTAAACAACTCACAGAATCTTTTCGTGCTATTCACAAAAAAGGTTCCTGGTTTTGACCTAATTTACAGCCTCACGTGAATCTCGGCATTCACATGTGCAATACGCTATATGTCCTTCGCTATTTATCTTCTTCGGATTTTGGAGTTTCGGCTGTCACCTCAGTGGCAACCTCTTTGTCGGTATCCTCCGCGTCCTTCCGGCCGGCGTGGCTCTTGCGGTGCGCGACTTTCGGCAATCCAAGTAAAGAATCGTCCTCGGACCAGCGTTCTTCTTCTTTGAGCCGCTCAATACGCTCAGCCCGCGTTAAAACATTCCGGTGCCTCGACAGTGCACCTTTGATTTTCAATGAAGGATCAATCGACATTCAGTACTTCTCCTAAAACTAATTTACTTTCTTACCGTACGCATCTGAGAACAAGAACCGTGCGAAAGTTTCATAACCTGCCGGTGCCTTATATTCCTTTCCGACCTCGGTAATTCTCTGTTTAGCTATATATCCATTCGTCCCGGGCGTTGCCGGGTTGTCATATCTTTGTTTTGTCTGTAAAAAGTAGCTGCCCCTTTCGAGTTTAATTTCTGTTTCAATCCCGTACTCGGAAAAATGCGCCTGCACGGGCGCCAAATCAGGCATCGAATTATACTCAACCAGAACAATCACATTGTTGCCTGCCGGCTTAACATTAACAGGCTCAGCAACTTCGGTCTTCGCCGTGGCGTTCTCAGGCGGCGCGGAAGGCTGCATGATATCGCTCATCGCCCGCTCTACCGGCCCTTCATTATCCATTTCCTGCACCACAGGGCCCGGTTGGCCTGTTCCCTGCCGCTCTGCCGGATAAGAAGACTGACCGAGCCTGTAGGCTGCCAAGATCACAAAAATAAAGACCAGAAGCAACACAACTGCTACTTGGTACGGCATTGAGAACTCGATTCTGCCGGCGTTAAGCTGGACAATTCTCGGTTTTCTCCACCATTTTGCCGCGGTATTCGGAACGCCGGCAGCGCTCTTCTGCTTAATTGCAGGAGCGTCTTCGTCAGTTGTTGGCCTTAAATGCTCGACGATTTTGCCCTGTTCAGGCTTAACGCGAGCCTTGCTCATAACCTCATAAAGCGCCTTTTTGCTTCGGTTCCGTGTCATAGTGGAATCCGTTCAACTTCTCAATATTTCCGTTAAACTACTATTATATCGCTATGATTTCAAAGAACAAGCTAATACCACCTAAAAGATTGCCTAATTTCTACAATATTTCGGCTTGCATTTCAATAAGAAACTTCAAATTGGGGGATTTTTCCCAACCGGCTCATTAAGTCGTCTCGACATTGGCTTTGATTGGCTTTGTTTTTTCGCCGCCCCGGCCCATCAAAATCCCCATAAACCATTATTGATACTGACTTAACGTCATTTTGCCCTTTCGGAAATTGGGTTTGTTTTTTCAAATTCCTTTTCGCAATACGCATCACGCAGTACTCGATACGAAATAAATTGGGTTTGTTTTTTCAAATGTACTCATAGCTACAGAGGCACAGAGGCCACAGAGAAATAATCAATCATCAATAGTAAACCTGTCTTGAGCAAGGTCGAATGGATAATCAATGCCAAAGCCTTTTTACTTCTATATTTCACAATTCCACTTACGACATACTACATACCACATACGAAATACGAATTAAGTTATATATTATACGAACCAATCCGTTTGCCGTCCAGAGAATTTCAAAATAAATCTCCGTGAGAAGCCGTTCTTTGTTCTGCCACAGAGAGCACCGAGGACGCAGAGCAATAGTCAATAGTAAACCTGTCCTGAGCAAGGTCGAATGGATCGTAAATAGTCAAATCTTTGTTAAAACTTCGTGCT